>NZ_CM002285.1:6117218-6135867 GCF_000497445.1 Streptomyces roseochromogenus subsp. oscitans DS 12.976
AGGGCCGCGCCGACGGAGAAGGCCAGCGAATCACACGGCAGGGTTCACGCCCCCAGCGTGCGCGTCACCACATAGATCAGCAGTCCCGCCAGTGATCCCACCACCGTGCCGTTGATCCGGATGAACTGCAGGTCGCGGCCGATGTGAGCCTCGATCTTCCGGGTGGTGTGCTCGGCGTCCCAGCCGGCGACCGTGTCGGTGATCAGCGAGGTGATCTCCTTGCGGTAGGTCGTCACGACGTGCACCGCCGCGCCCTCGACCCAGCTGTCGACCTTCTCCTGCACCTTCGGCTCGGATGCCATCCGCGCGCCCAGCGACAGCAGCGCGGCCCGCACCCGCAGCCGCAGCTCGCTCCGCTCGTCCTCGGCCGCCGCCACGATCATGGACCGTACGGCCGTCCAGGCGGACGCGATCAGGTCCTGCACCTCGCCACGGCCCAGCACCTCGCCCTTGAGCCGCTCCACCCGCGCCCGGGTGTCCGTGTCGGACTGCAGGTCGGAGGCGAAGTCGGTGAGAAAGCGGTCCAGCGCGCCGCGCGCCGGATGCGCGGGCATGTCCCGCATCTCGGCACAGAAACGCAGCAGCTCCTTGTAGACGCGCTCGCCGACCTTGCGGTCCACGAATCTCGGGGTCCAGCCCGGGGCGCCGCCCTCCACCGCCACCATCACCTCGTCCCGGTGCAGCACCAGCCAGTCGTGCGCCCGGGTCACCACCAGGTCCACCACCCGCCGGTGCCCGCCGTCGGCGACGATCCCCTCCAGCAGCTTGCCCAGGCCCGGGGCGATCTCCTGGGTGTTCGCCCGCCGGGTGACGGCCTCGGTCACGACCGCCTGCACGTCCGAGTCCCGCAGCACCGTCAGCGCGCCGCGCAGCGCGGTCGCCAGTTCCGCCGTCACCCGGTCCGCGTGCTCCGGCTCGGCCAGCCAGGCCCCGAGCCGGCTGCCGATACCGACCGCGCGCAGCCGCTGCCGTACGACGTCCTCGGAGAGGAAGTTCTCACCGACGAACTCGCCGAGTGAGACACCCAGCTGGTCCTTCTTGGTGGGAATGATCGCGGTGTGCGGAATGGGCAACCCGAGCGGGTGCCGGAACAGCGCGGTGACCGCGAACCAGTCGGCGAGGGCGCCGACCATGCCGGCCTCGGCGGCCGCGGCCACATACCCGGCCCAGGGCCCGGCGCCCTGGTGCCCGGCGAGCTTGGCCAGGACATAGACCAGCGCCACGAACAGCAGCAGACCCGTCGCCGTGAGCTTCATACGGCACACCCCGCGCCGGCGCTCCTCGTCGGCCGGGGTGAAGGCCGTCATGGTGCGGTACGACACGCCTCGCGCCGTCGCCGTCGCCGGTGCCGACGCCGTCGTCTCCGTCTCG
Source organism: Streptomyces roseochromogenus subsp. oscitans DS 12.976 (assembly GCF_000497445.1). Taxonomy (NCBI): domain Bacteria; kingdom Bacillati; phylum Actinomycetota; class Actinomycetes; order Kitasatosporales; family Streptomycetaceae; genus Streptomyces; species Streptomyces roseochromogenus. The sequence continues at coordinate 6,118,590 of NZ_CM002285.1, forward strand.
GTCGGTTCCATCAGCTCCACCCGTTCGGTGATCCCGCGGTGATCCCGCACACAATTGTCCCTGCCTGACCGACTCCCGGAACGGAACAAGAGTTCCCGGCGTATGTCCGAACGGCGGTTTGGGCAGGGTCCTGACAGCTCTCCCCGGCCCATGACGCATCATGGGCTCATCAAGATCGGAGCCTTGGGCTCCCGCCTCCGAGGAGAACCCCACCAGCGTGACCAGGCGACAGGGCTATGCGGTGCTGAGTGCGCTCGTCGCGCTGGTCGTGGCCGTGTCCGCCGCGATCTACCTCACCGTGGCGGCCGACCACGGCGCCGCACGCAGCGCTCTCGCCGACGACCGCCCGCACCACGGCTCCTCCGCCGCCCCCGCCTCGACCGGCACCTGGGTCGGCGCCTGGTCCACCTCCCCGGTCGGCGGCGAACCCGGCACCGAGACCGAGGGGCTCGCGGGCCACTCGGTGCGCAATGTCGTGCACACGAGCACCGGTGGTACGAGCGCCCGGATCACGCTGTCCAACCTCTACGGCCAGACCCCACTGACCCTCACACACGCCTCGATCGCGCTGTCCGCGGGCGACGGCACCGCCGCGGCCGACCCGGACTCGATGGGCCGCCTCACCTTCAACGGCGCCACCAGCGTGGTCATCCCGCCCGGCGAACAGGTCGTCAGCGACGCCGTACGCCTCGCCATCCCGCACGACAGCGACGTCCTGATCACCACCTACTCGCCAACCCCCTCCGGCCCGGTCACCTACCACCCGTACGCCCGGCAGACCTCCTACCTCGCCGACGGCGACGCGACCGAGGACGCGACCGGCACCCCGTACACCGAACAGACCCCGCACTGGCGCTACTTGACGTCCCTCGACGTCCTCAGCAACGAAGCGGACGGCACGGTCGTCGTGTTCGGGGACTCCATCACCGACGGCATAACGTCCACCACCGGCGCCAACCACCGCTGGCCGGACATCCTCGCGGCCCGGCTGCGCGGCGCGCTGGAGAGCGGCCGGCAGGTGCCGCGCTACAGCGTCGTGAACGAGGGCATCAGCGGCAACCAGGTCCTCGCCGACGGACTCGGCCGGCCCGCCGAGAACCAGAGCGGGCTCGGCCGCTTCGGCAGGGACGCGCTCTCCCGCCCCGGCGTCAAGGTCGTCGTCATTGACCTCGGCGTCAACGACATCCTGCGCAACCCTCAGCTCGCCGACCCGAACAGCATCATCGCCGGTCTGCGCACACTCGTCCGCGAGGCGCACGCCCGCGGTCTGAAGGCTGTCGGCGCCACGCTGATGCCGTTCCAGGGCCACCGCAGCTATAGCCCGGCCCGGGAGGCGGTGCGTCAGCAGGTCAACGCGCGGATACGTGCCGGTGGCGTGTACGACGCGGTCGTCGACTTCGACAAGGCGCTGCGCGACCCCTACGACCCACGCCGGCTCCGCCCCGATGACGACTCCGGCGACCACCTCCACCCCAGCGACCGGGGCTTCAGCAGGATGGCCGAGGTGTTCGACCTGAACATGCTCAAAGGCGCGGGGCAGGCGGAGCTGTAGCTACGGGCAGGCGGAACCGCGGGTGCGGCGGACGGGCGGCACTGTAGCGACGGGCGGGCGGAACCGCGGGTGCGGCAGGCAGGCGGAACCGCAGCTGCGGCGGCGAGGAATACTGGCGGGCATGACCCGCTTGATCCTCGCCACCCGCAACACCGGAAAGATCACCGAGCTGAGGGCCATCCTGGCCGACGCCGGCCTCACCCACGAACTCGTCGGCGCCGACGCGTACCCCGACATCCCGGACGTCAAGGAAACCGGCGTCACCTTCGCCGAGAACGCCCTCCTCAAAGCCCACGCCCTCGCCCGGGCCACGGGCCTCCCGGCCGTCGCCGACGACTCCGGCCTCTGTGTCGACGTCCTGAACGGCGCCCCCGGCATCTTCTCCGCCCGCTGGGCCGGCCGGCACGGCGACGACAAGGCCAACCTGGACCTCCTGCTGGCCCAGCTCTCCGACATCGCGGACGAGCACCGCGGGGCCCACTTCGCGTGCGCGGCGGCCTTGGCGCTGCCGGACGGGCGGGAGCGAGTGGTCGAGGGGCAGTTGCGGGGCGTACTGCGGCACGCCCCGGCGGGCACGAACGGCTTCGGTTACGACCCGATCCTGCAGCCGGAGGGCGAGACGCGCACGTGCGCCGAGCTGAGCCCGGAGGAGAAGAACGCGATCAGCCATCGGGGGGAGGCGTTCCGGGCACTGGTGCCGGTCGTACGGGAACTACTCGGCTGAGAGCGGAAGTGGGGCCGTCCAGACGGACGGCCCCACTGCGTCTGTAGGCCCGGTGGGACTCGAACCCACGACACACCGGACCTAAACCGGCGCCCTCTTGCCAGCTGGGGTACGGGCCCTCAGCATTGCCTACTCTACTGGGCGCTACGGACCGCTCGTCGCCCTCCTCGACACCAGGTGCTGGTGATCGCGTGGCAGTTAGGGCACAGCAACCGCAGATTCTCCCGCCGGTTGTCGCGCCAGTCCCCGTTGATGTGATCGATCTCCAGCGTCATGGGCTTGCCGAGCCACTCCGGGCCGACTGCACATCTGGCGCACTGCTCAGGTACGCCCACTTCGTGGAGCGCACGCCGGAGGCGTTTGGTCGCGATCCGGTGTGCGCCGTCGTGTCTTACGAGGACGTCCTCCGGCCGCTTGGCATTCGTACTCGGCTTCCCTCTCTGATGGGCTTGCCCGAGAAAGTGCGCAGTGTCGAGGCAGTCGTCGGCGATCCACCTGCGAAGCTTCGCGCGCTGGCCACCATTGTTCGTGCGGCCCAGGCGGTGAAGCACCTCGGCGATGGAAACTGACTCATCGACCACCGCCCGCAACTCATCAGGACTGGGGCGCGCTTGCCTGCCGGCGGGTGCGAAGTGCGAGATGTCGATGCCAAAGTAGGCGAATCGCTTCACGAGGTATCCGGGCAGGTGTCCGTACGGTCGGGTACCGAAGAAGGCGATGACCTCGTCAAGGCTTGAGCACTGCGCGGCTGCCTGGGCCAACCGTTCGCGCGTGTACTGCACGCCGCTGCTCATAGGGTTCCTGCCCGAGAACGCCCCTTTCCCCGACCTCGATAAGTGTCCGTTGCTGAGTGACAGTTGGGGCAGAGGAACCTGAGGTTGTCGATGCGGTTGTTCCGCCAGTTGCCGTCGATGTGGTCTACCTCCAGCGGGAGCGGTTCGCCCAGCCAGACCGGTTCGATGTCGCACAGGGCACAGCGCTCCTCGACGCCCACCTCGTTCATCACCCTCTTGAGGCGGTAGCTCGGGATGCACGGAGCATGCGCCGACGTGTCCTCGACGAGGATCTCTGCAGGGGTTCGGCGGCGCTGGTTGTACCTCATCCGCTCGGTGCGGACCACAGGCGCGAAGTGCGAGGTGTCGATGCCGTACGCCTTGATTCGCCGGGCGATGTTGGCCTGGTGGCCACCGACCGAGTCCAGTCCTAGTTGGCGTACCACCTCGTTGATGCTGGCCGATGCTGCCACCACCGGTTCAAGAACCGTGCGTGTCCACTTCACCCCCTCCCGATCGAAATGCGAGACATCCACCCCCAGCTTCTTCATTCGCTCGCAGACATAGCGCCGCGTCGAACTCCCCGGATCCACCCCCAGCCTCTCCGGTGCCTCCGACAACGTTCGCGCCCCGCGAGCCGCCTCCTCCAGTCGCTCCTTGGTGTACATGCTGACCCCCATCGAGCCCCTCCATTCCGGGCGTACGTTCGCAGCCCGTACGGAGTAACGAACCGTAAATCGGACGGTCACGCCTGGGAAGGGAAAGTCACGCGTCGGTGGTGGATCAGGGCCGCACGATCATCAGAACGGACATGGTGGCCCACAACAGGTTGAACACCCCGGTGACCATGGCGAGCCGCGCGGGATTCGCGCCCCGGCCCTCCACCAGCGCGCTCTGGAGAGGCAGCGCCAGCGCGCCCAGCACGACGGCGGCGAGGGAGGTGAGCATGGGTACGACTCCCCTGCGGTGACTGCACCGGGCGAGGGTACGGCGGGCCCAGTATCTGCTGGAGGCGGCGCCGTACCCCGTAGAACGCATCGCGACCCGGACGGGCTTCGGCTCGCCCACGGCCTTCAGGGAACGCTTCCGGAGGGTGGTGGGGACGAGCCCGCAGGCGTATCGGAGGGCGTTCAGGGCGGGGGCGCTGTGACCGGGGTTGTAGCCGGAGCCTGCTTAAGCCTTGCGGTCGGCGACGGCCCAGGAGGCGAGGGCGACGGCACCGGCGACACCGAGGACGGAGGGCCAGGCGCCGACCTTCTTGGCCAGTGGGTGGGACCCGGCGAACGCGGCGACGTAAGCGGCGCTGAGCGCCCCCGCGGCCTTCCCGCCGGCCTGCTTCCGCCACTGCTGAGCGGCAGCGGCACCGGCCACGGCCAGCACGGCCCCACCCAGCTGCCGCTTCTTGGTCCAGCGGGCAACACCGTATCCACCGACGAGCCCGGTAGCGGCAAGAACTGCACTGGGAACCCTGGCCATGAGCGCCTCCTAGCGTCCGTTATGTCTGCGCTGAGGCTAACGCGCAGGTCGGCGAGGGGTTGGAACCTGAGTCGGGGTCTGTCAAGTTTCTGACAGGAGGGCCCCAAGCCGAGAAGCCCCCCGGTGCTGGGGGGCTTCTCGGCCGCGCTGTCGTTCACCGGGGGTGCAGGCCTCAGGAGGACAAGGCCGGCACCCCCCTTCGGCGATGGGCAGGCCGACCGGCCTACCGGACGCCTGGCCGGCCGTCGCTGTCCGCCGTACAGGAATACGGAACCGGCCGCTTAGCCGATGCTGTCGTTGCAGCCCATGGTCGAGCCGATGTGGGTGCTCTGCGCGCCCGGGTCGCCCTCGCCGTTGATCGCGTTGCCCAGCGCGCCGTTGAGGATCCCGAGCTCGCCGATGACGTCGAGGTTGAGGTCGTGCGACCGGCAGTTGGCGCTCTGCATGGCGCTGCTGCCGCCCCCGCCCCCCTCGCCGCCGGCGTAAGCGGGCCCGGAGGCCAGGAGCCCGACGCTGCCGATGGCCGCGACCAGGACGGCGGTCTTGTGAAGCTTGTGCATGTCATCTCCAGATGTGCGTACGGATACGGTCAGTGACAGGTCGACCGCTTGCAGTTATGGAGATTAGTGAGAAAATACCCCAATGTGGACGGAGGCGCGCCGGTATTGTGATCACGAAACGGCAGCATCCCGAAATCATACGAACTGACGAAAGCGCGGCATCCGGGCGGTAATTCCCGTGCCGCCGACTCATCCGAGCGGCCGACTGCACCACGGCCGCCGGGGCGACGAACCACAGCCGACCGCGACGCCCAAAGGCGGCGCAACCCCGTCGAGCGGTGCATCACTCGGCTACTGGTACCAGCGGACCACTGCGTCCTGGATGTTTTCCGTGCCGGTGGACAGCCGCTGCTGCCAGGGAATCAAGCTGGTCACTCTGTCTCTCCTCGTTCAACGGGACACGTCAGTTCAGGTCTCGCACGGTTCGGAGAACACGTCACTACAGCAAGGGACAGGAATGAGGGGCGTTCGAGGTAGCACCCGAGGGCCACATCGCCGCCCGAACTCAGCTTCACAGCAGTGGAGTTGACCAGTACCGCAAGATCGACGAAGTTCCGCTCCCATTCGGAGTCGAACCGGGGTGCGTATTCGGCCACACGCGCCCCGACCCAGGCGGCGGCGTCTTCCGACTCGTCTTGGGACAGCCCGGCTCGCTTGCGCAGCGTTCTCAGTGTCTCGGCCAGGTCGGATTTCGATTGCCCCAGCAGCTCAGGATCAAGCGTCAAGGCCCTTCACGTACTCCTCAAAGGGCACCGATTCCGCGAGGGCGAAGCGCTGGTACTCCCGGTACGGGACCGGGTCGCCCTTCATCAAGGACGAGATCCTCTACGTCGGTAACCGCATCGACAACGACATCCGGTCGGCCGCCGACGCAGGCATGCGCACTGCCTTGGTCCACCGGGGGCCATGGGCCACGATCCAGTGGTGCTCGGCGGAAGCCGAGAGGCTCCCGACCTTCAGAGTCGAGAGCCTCGGGGAACTGCCAGGACTGATCAAGACCTTCAACGACGCAACGGACTGACACTCGCCGTCAAGCTACGCCGAAGCGTTGCCAGACGAAGACCGAGCGCCCGCAACAAACCACGTCCATGCAGACGCTGAGACAGTGAGACGGTGGCTGACAGGGCGTTTCGAGTCCCGTATGAGCACACTCCCCGGCACGAGGGCCGTCTCCACGCACTCGGTCGTGTTGCCGCCGCTGTACGACGACTTGAACCAGACGAGATCGGTATCGGGCTGATGGTCGGCGGTCATTTACAGCTCCTTGCGGGCACGGTGGATCAGGCTGGAGGAGGCCTCCATGTCCAACGCTTGTGCGCGCAGGTACTCGAACGCAAGCCTGTATCGGTCCAGTTCCTCGTCCTTCTCAGAGAAGGAGGAGCCGTTTTGAAGTTGGCCACCTGGCAGACTGCTCGGCCATGTCTCTGCCTGGGCGCCGGGGCGTCTCGGAGCACAGTGCCGTCACCCTTCCAGTAGTCCCCTCCGCAAGGCTCCGGTGAACGCGCGCCAGGCCTGCCCGCTGGCAGAGAGCACGGGCCCGCTTCTGTCTTTGGAGTCGCGTACGAGGATGCTCTCGGTCATCTGTGCGCATTCAACGCATTCCGTACCGCTGCCCCCGCTGTAAGTCGATGTGAACCAGAAGGGTGCCGACGGTCTGGTCATCAGGACTCCTTGCTTATGCGGGTGATGAGCTCTGCTGAGGATTCCAGGTCGAGTGCCTGCGCACTCAGGTACTCAAACGCCAACCTGTAGCGGTCCAGTTCCCCGGGCTTTTCCATGAAGAGCCCGCCGCCGAGGAGATCGACGTAGACCACGTCCAGTTCCCGCTTCGGTCCGCGAAGGACGGCGAAGCTGCCGACGGCGGCAGCGTGGGCGCCTCTTGAGAACGGGAGCACCTGTACCGTGATGTGTGGTCGTTCGCTCATGGCCCGCAGGTGCCGTAGCTGTTCCTGCATGACGCCGCGTCCGCCGACGATGCGTCGGATGGCGGCCTCATCGATCACACACCAGATGTGTGGAGGCTCAACGCGATCAAGGAGCTCTTGCCTCTTCATGCGGATGTCGACCATGTGCTGGACCTCCCGCTCAGGGCAGCCCACTTCGGAAGCGCGGTGGACCGCTTCGGCGTAGGCGCGGGTCTGCAGGAGTCCGGGCACGTACATGCAGGCGAAGTGGTCTTCGCGTACGACCTCGTCCTCTAGGGTCAACATGAGGTTCATGGACTCGGGGATGGGGTCGGCGAGCGAGCGCCACCAGCCCTGGACCTTGGCCGCTTTGGCCAGCTCGACAAGTGCGAGGCGTTCCTCGTCTGAGGCGCCGTACTCACGACAAAGGGCGTCCACCGTTGGCCACTTGACGGTTCCCTCCTTTGTCTCATAGCGGCTGAGGGTCGCCTTTGAGATACCGACCCGGGCACCTGCCTCTTCAAGGGTCAAACCTTTGACCTCACGAAGACGTCGGAGATCCGCGCCGAGCTGGCGCCTACGAGTGGTCGGTCCAACTGCCATGTCCTGGCCCTTCGCGTCGATCCGTCAGATCGTCCTGGTTGCCGTAGCGAGACGGCAAGACGGTGTGCGCCGGGGGCGCGTGTGCTCCTTCGCGCTCCCACAACCTCAACGTGAGAGTTCCATTTTGAGAGTTCCAATGCAACTCTCAGTGCATCATCAGTTGCGCATCGCAACATAGCGTCTATGGGAGGGAGTTGACGTGGGGTACAACGAGGCCAGTCCGGCGAGGCAATCGTGGGATCTCCCGTTCACGGCAGATCCTGAGGAAGTAGCGGCTCTCCGGCGGCTGATGCGCCTTCACCTGGGGCTGTGGGGGTTGGAGGACGTCGTGGAGGCGGCACAACTCTGCGTGAGTGAGCTCGTTACCAACGTCATCACGCATGTGGGCCTCGGAACCCTGGCCACGCTCGCCGTCTCCATGAACGGCAGCTACGTGCGGATCGAAGTACACGATCCGGACACCCGCGCTCTGCCCACCTTGCTTGAGGTGGGATTCGGCTCTGAAAGCGGCCGTGGCATGAGGCTTGTTGAGTCCATTGCTGCCCGCTGGGGCGTTGAGCTCCAAGCCGATCGGAAGGTGACGTGGTGTGAGCTCTCTACCGAGCCCGCCTCGCCATGCTCGGCAAACGACGGTCCACGCCTGAGCAGAGCAGAGGGATTGCTGGACCTCTACAAGGCCGAACATTCGCCGCGCGCGGTGAGTGCCGAGGGGTGCAGGCTGAAACTGGCCTGTGCGGAGGAGGCAGCGATCAACATCATCGCCGACCTCCTCCACTGGCTTCACGCTCATGGCAGCAACGCGGACGATGTGCTGGACCGGGCGCAAGTGCACTTTGAGGCAGTGACGGACGTCCCGGCGTAACAGGCGTCCGGACTTTCATCCGCTGGAGATCGCGGCTGAGTACGACCACACATCGGTGGGAAGTTCGTGCTGCAGATCCCAAGTGATCGCCATGGGCTTGCTGCCGGTGTGCTTCACATAGGTGGCTGGGCCGAGCAGTATCCAAGGCTCGGACTTGCCGATGCTGTTGCGCTTGTAGCGGCGCAGGAACAGCAAGACGTGGCTGCCCTGCTGGGCATGCTGCTGATAGCGCAGTCCCGTCGTGGAGTTCTCCGGCGTGGTGCTCTGTGACTCCCAGTGGAAGCGGGTGGGGCTGAGTGCGTAGTCCCTGTAGCGGACCGTAGGTGAGAAGTCCCGCTCGTTCTTCTCCAGGGTGATGAGTAGTGCATCCGTCTTTATCTCTTCGATCCAACGAACGCCTTGGCCGAAGTCTTTGGGCATCTGCCCGCCCAGCTGGGCTACCCCCAAGGCCGCAAGGATCTCGGAGCGGTTGTAGGCGCTGTGAACCTTCAGCGGGATGTGGCTGAGTGAGCCGTCTAGAGGAATGGGGTAGTGGTCGGCCTCGTCAAGGATGTAGGACAGGACCTGTCGAAGTTCGTCCCGGACTAGCCACTGGGTATGCAGCGATTCAAGCCCCCGTTGGTAGCTGCTGAAGCCGCCAGCGTTGTCCCACAGGTTGAAAAAGAGCATGCGGGCGTAGGCCTGCTCCTTGGGCGACAACGAGTCGTAGTCGGGGGCGTCATCTTCGAGAAGGCGGAGATAGGACCGGACACGCTCGGGGTCGTCTACGTGGAGAAACGCGTGAACGCGTTTGAGGAGGTCTGCTTCACCCGTCGGGGCTGCTTCCTCGATGAACCGTGCCTTGCGTAGCACCTTGGTCCATGAGTTGTCGCTCTTGTAAAGCTCCTTGATCTCGCGACGGCTCTCGCACAGGTAATCCGCCAACCTGGGCGTGCTGTAGCTCCTGGCTTCTTTCGCGAGCGTCGTGATGGTGGCCTTGAGCTGGGTGCGGATGTTGTCGAGGACGAGGTCCTTGGACTTGCCCTCCAAGATGATCTGGCAGCCGGAAGGCAGCTGAGGGAAGTCGCGCCCAATGCTGTCGACCAAGCGGTTGCGAGAAAGGTTGGTCAGCGCTCGGAACTGCTCCTCGAAGCGGAACTCTGCACGGTGCTGACCGATGAAGTCGAGCACCGTCAGCACTGGCTTGTTCGGCGTACGACGCAGTCCGCGTCCGAGCTGTTGGAGGAACACCGTCGCGCTGTTCGTAGGGCGCAGGAGAAGCAGGGTGTCGACATCGGGGACGTCGAGCCCCTCGTTGAAGAGGTCGACGGAGAAGATCACCTGGATGCGTCCGGCCTTGAGGTCCTCCAGTGTGCGTTCACGCACGGCGGGAGCCGAGTCGCTGTCGAGGGCTTCGGCCTTGAGGCCTGCCTCACGGAAACACCCGGCCATGAAGTGCGCGTGCGCCTTGGTTACGCAGAAACCGAGTGCACGCATAGAGCCCGGCTGGGCGATCTTGTCCTTGACCTGCTTGATGACGATACGAGCCCGCGCATGGTCGCCCGTGTAGAGATTGCCGAGCTCGTCTCGGTCGTAGGTGCCCGATCGCCAGTCAAGGTTGGTCAGATCTGTGCCGTCTGGGAGCCCGAAGTAGTGGAAGGGGCAGAGCAGGTCGTTTTCGAGTGCTTCCCAGAGCCGCAGCTCGGCGGCGATACGCCCGCCGAAGAACTCGTCCTGCACGTTCAGCCCGTCCATCCGCTCCGGGGTCGCTGTGAGGCCGAGGAGTTCGGCTGGTCTGAAGTGCTCGATCACGCGACGGTACGTGTCCGCCGTCGCGTGGTGGAACTCGTCGATAGCGATGACGTCGAAGTGATCGGGATTGAACTGCTCCAGACGTCTGAGGTTGAGCGACTGGACGCTAGCGAAGACGTGCGTCCACTCGCGGGGCTCCTGGCCGTTGTAAAGCAATTCGCCGAAGGACGCGTCGTCCAAAACCTCACGGTAGGTCCGCAGGGACTGCCTCAGGATCTCTTTGCGGTGGGCGACGAAGAGCAGCCGTGGGAGAGCTCCGCTGAGCTTGTCGCGCAGGTTCCGATAGTCCAGGGCGGCCATGACCGTCTTGCCGGTGCCGGTAGCCGCGACTAGGAGATTCTGGTGACGGCCGCGGATCTCACGCTCGACACGAAGGCGCTCCAGCATGTCCTTCTGGTGCGGGAGCGGATGTACTTCCAAGCCGGACAGGCTGATCTTGAGCTCACCGGCCGTCCCGGTGCCGCCCGCCTGGGCCAATGCGTCAGCAAGTCGCTCGCCGTCGCGGACAGGGTCGTACGTCTCGAATGTCGCGTCGGCCCAGTAGGCGTCGAAGGTCGCCTCAAACTTGTCGAGCACCCTGGGAGTGGCGACCGATGACAGCCGCACATTCCACTCCAGGCCGTCGAGCAGAGCCGCCTTCGACAGGTTGGAACTGCCCACATAGGCCGTGTCGAAGCCGGTGTTGCGCCGGAACAGCCACGCCTTGGCATGTAGACGAGTCGAGCGGACTTCATAGTTGACCTTCACCTCGGCACCGAACTCACGGACTAGTCGGTCCAATGCGTAACGATCGGTGGCGCCGATGTAGGTGGTCGTGATGACTCGTATCGGGACTCCACGCTCCCTCGCTGCGCGCAGTGAGTCTTCGAGGACCCGTATTCCGTACCACTTCACGAACGCGCAGAGCAGGTCAATACGGTCTGCAGTGGCAAGCTCCGCCCTCAACTCCGCGCCCAGACTGGGATCGTCGGGTGCGTTCGTGATCAACGCCGTCTCGGACAGGGGCGTGAGCGGGCGAATGGCGTAGACGCCTGGCGCTTCCCGCTCAGCAAGTGCGAGCAGTTGTCGAGGACCGTCAGCGATGGCGCCGCCCATTTCATCCATATCTGGATCCGGAGCGCTGGCGGCCAGCGAGCACATGATCTGGTTGGCGACGGCAACCTGCTTGTCGTGGGGTAGTTGACTCAGTCTGAGTCTCACAGCCTCACTGATGTGGCGGGCCAACACGTGTGGGGTGGACTCTTCACTGACCTCCGCATCGACGGCCTTCCAGCCCCGAGCGTCCAACTGCCTCATCTGCGCCTGCAAGTGGCGGGTAACGAGCTGCTCGTACACACCCGAGACGGGCTGTGACAGATCCCCTGGTTGAGTCATGCGTGTCCCCCTTGATCCCTCAAACCGCATGACCAGTTGTAACAGGGACCACTGACAAGCCGCGGCAGCTTGCCGACGCTGCTCAACGCGATCGCACACGGGCAGCGACGCGGTCAAATAGCGATTTGAAAGTGACATGACTGATCGAGTCGCTTCAGTATGGTGGGGTGGGAAAACGAAAGATCGGTCACATTGATGGCATCACCCCGGGCGCAGAGTTTCACCGACGGCTGCAGGTGCTGCGCAGCAACCTCCATCGGGACAGGGTGCGCGGCATCTCATGGCTCGATGACGAGGACGGTAGCGAAGTCGCTGATGCCATCGTGCTGCACGGGGGATATGAGGACGATCACGATGATTGGACCACGATCCGGTACACGGGAGCCTCGCCTGACACGGAGAAGGTCAAGGTTGATGGGGTTCCGAGGCTCCTGCGTAGCCAGTCCTGGGAGTATCAGGACAATGCAGCGCTGAAGCGGAGTTATGACCGAGGGCATTACATACGGGTCATACGGGGATGGAAGGGTGATGCGAGGTACTCCCCGATCGACTGCTACAGGTACGACGGTCTGTACGAGATCACGGATGTCCGTACAGCCATCTCAAAGTCGCCAGCACCGGACGGCACACCCATCGAGATCTGTCAGTTTGACCTGAGGCGTCTGCCCGATGAGCTCCAAGATCCGACCTCGGTGGAGCGTCAGATATCGGACCTGCTCGAGCAGCGGGAAGAGCGCCCACAGGAAGAGCAGCCGGAAGAAGACTCAGAGACAGTGGGGGATGTGGCTGAGGAGGAGTCGGGCGAGGAGGCGCCGGAGGGGGAAAGATTCCCTGAGACGCGCAGTGCCGAGGTCCAGCGCCTGGTGCGCGATGACGCAGTGATAAGGAACGTCAAAAGGCTCCACGATGGAGAGTGCCAGGCGTGTGGCCTCCGGCTGGTGGGGCCAGGCGGGAAGCCTTATAGCGAAGGCGCCCACATCCGTCCTCTGGGGATGCCGCACAAGGGCCCGGACGTTGAGCCGAACGTCCTCTGTCTGTGCCCCAACTGCCATGTGCGACTTGATATCGGTGCCATCGTTATTGACGACGATTGGTCGATCATCGTGCGGGCTGGGGCCATGGGTGGGAACCTGCGGCCGAAGCTCAAGAGGCACCGGAAGCACAAGATTCACCTGGACTACATTCGCTACCACCGTGAGTGGTGGCTGGGCAGGGATGACCCCAGCGAGGAGTAGAGCTGGGGTCATTGCCGTCGTGTGGGTGCGGAGCGGTAGGGGCTGGCCGGCTACGCCGCTCCGTGGCACCCCTCGTAAGCCTGACCCGACACGCACCAGCACTCCGCCCCCCGCTGCGGCGGCCAAGCCGCAGCCCGCCCCCGGGCCGCCAGCGTCGTCGCGTACTGCGGGAGCAGCGTCGCGTCCGCTGGGGACGAACCTTCCGACGCCGCGAACGCCTCGTAAGACGGGACCGTGCCCGTCACGATGCCCAGGTTGGCCGTGCCGGAAGAGGACAGTTCGCGGAGGGACGACTCTATGGTCGCGAGGTGGGTCTCGTGGGACGGGTACTCCGTGGTGAGGGTCGGGTAGGCCGAGAGGAGTTCCGCCAGCTCCCCCGCCGGCCAGTGCAGGACCGCTACCGGGAAGGGGCGGGAGAGGGCCTCGCGGTAGGCGCCCAGTTCGGCTTGGAGGCGGGAGATTTCTGCCTGGAGTTCTGCCGGGTTGTCCGAGCCCAGGGACCAGACGCGTTTGGGGTCGTGGAGTTCGTCCAGGGAGACCGGGGCTGTGTGGAGGGTGTCCGCCAGGGTGTCCCAGGTGTCGTGCGGCAGGCCCAGCATGCGGCGGACGCGGTGGCGGCCGTAGAGGAGGGGGTGGGTGGAGGGCATCGGTTCCGTGCCCTCCGGGAGGAGCAGGGTCGCTGCCTCCGTGAATGTCTCCGCCGCTGCCTCCAGCTCGTCGTGGGACTCCAGGGACTCCGCCACGATCACCCACGGCGCCGGGTCCCGGGGGGCCGTCGTGCGGATGCCCTCGATGATCGCCCTGGCCTCCGCCTCGTGGCCGTACTCCCAGAGGTTCGACGCCTTCAGGGCGCGGATCAGGGGCGGGTTCTCCAGGCCGTCCGTCGTGGACAGCAGGCGGTCGTAGAGCGCGGTGGCCGCGGGGCGGTCGCCGGACAGTTCGAGGTGGGCCGCGGCGCGCAGGAGCAGGGCCTCGGCGTCCTCGGGATACAGTCCGGCGGTCCGCTCCAGGCGTGCTGCTTCGGCGGTGTGGTCGACGTTCTCGGCAGGCGTGTCGGGGCGCATGGGGGACACCGTACTGCCGAGCCGGGACGGAAGGGGGTAAGTGCTGGTCAGAGGGCCGTCAACGGGCGTTCACGCCGTCACTCCGTCACGCCGTCCACCTGCAGCGTTTGGATCGACTTCGCTGCGAAGGGGGCCGATATCGTCTTGCCTGACAGGTACGTGTCCGTGTGCTGTGTGTAGAGGTCCGTACCGCCCGTCGTCACCGTGTTCCAGCGGGGGACCAGGCCTTCCGAGCTGCCGGTCACCGAGGAGAAGCGGGAGAGGTCGAAGGTCAGGGTCGTCGCCGATGACGAGGTGTTGGCCGCCACTATCACCAGGCGTTTCGCCTGCCTGTCCAGCGCCGCCGCCGCGTAGCTCACTCCCGTGTCCAGGATCGTCATTCCCGGTCGGATGTGGCGGGTGAATTGAGCCAGTACGTAGTATTTCGTCTGCACAGTGCCCGGCTGCAGGCTGCTCGCGTCGTACGCGATCGTCGCCCAGCCCGTGCTCGGGTCCATCACCTGCCAGTACACCCAGGCTGTGGGGTGCAGCCAGCGGAAGTCGTAGAGGAGGTTGCCGGCCAGGGTCAGGCCCGTGGCGTCGCTGTCTCCCGTTTCCGAGTTCCAGAGTGCCTTGCCCGCCGTCGTCACCACGTCCGTGTAGAGGAGGTCGCGGCGGCCGCCCGAGCCCTGGTAGCCGTGGACGTTCACCTGGTCCACGTAGCCCTTCGTCGTCGAGGAGAATGAGTTCCAGGTCGTGCGGGCCAGGTCGTAGCTCGTTTCGTCGGATGCGGAGATCTCTGTCGCCGTCAGGCCTCGTTTGTCCAACTCGCTGCGCAGGTAGGGGAGTACGGCCGCCTGGACCGCCGCATCCATGTGGCAGCCCTCTTGGGTGCCCGTCGCCGTCCACCAGGAGGAGGACGGCTCATTGAAAGCCTCCACCGTCTTGAAGCTCACCCCCCAGTTCTGCTTCGCGTACAGGGCCACCGACGCCAGGTGGGAGGCGTGCCGGCGGTAGTTCCAGGACTGGAGGTTGTCGCCGCCGTCCGACGCGCCCGACGGGTTGTGGTTCAGGCACATCCACCACATCGGGGAGTTGGCGAACAGCTCGGTGATCGCGCCTCGTTGGGCCGCCTTCTGCAGCATCGCGCGCTGCGTCGCGTCCGCCGTCCACTTCCAGGACGAGGAGGCCGGGTCCTCGTTCGTCCAGTCCTGCCAGTAGCCCTCGATCTGCTTGAACGACGGGATGTTCGGGGAGGCGCTCATCGACTCGCCGTTGACGCTGTTCCAGCTGCACGCGCCCAGGTTGTAACGGGCTATGTTCAGGCCCAGGCCGGGGAGTGCCGTGCCGTGGTACGTCGTTGATTTCGTGGTGAAGAAGATGTCCGCGAAGTCGTCCCTCGCGCCGAAGACGTTCGCCCACCAGGCCAGTGAGGTGCCCCAGCCCTCCCAGGTGCCGTACGTGGCCGACGGGTTGATCGCAATCGTCGCGTCTGCCTGTGCCGCGCCCGTGGCCAGGGCGCTGCCCATGAGGCCGCCGCCCGCTGCGGCCAACAGTGTTCTGCGTCGGATCATGGCTTCTCCGCCTCTCCGTTGCGGCTTCGGCAGCAGGAAGCATCGGGGGTGGCGGGTGAGGTTGTCGAGGGTTGTGACACTCCTTTCTAAAACCACTTGAGGAAGAGACTGCAGGGGATCTTCTCCCCTGTGGTATGGCTAGTTGTACGCGCTGCGTCTATCTTGCGGGCGGCTCCCGTGGAGTTCGGCGCGGAGGTGGGTGCGGATGCGGGTTCGGTCCGGCGTGCGGGTCGTACGGCACGGCGACCGGCGTCGGCGTGCCCGGCACCGGCGGGTGCTGTGGAGCGGCGGTGAGGTGTTCGTCACCGTCGGGGTGCTGCTCATGCTGCTGGTCGTGCACCAGCTGTGGTGGACCAACCGGGAGGCCCGGCGCGGCGCCGAGCGGAAGGTGGAGGCGCTGGAGCGGGAGTGGGGGAACCCGGGTGCGGGCAGCGGGGGGCCGTCGGTCGTGCCCTCCGCCTCGGCCACGGCTCCTGCGGCCGACCCCGGCAGGCCCACCTCCCGTGCGCCGCAACGCTCGTACGCCCCCGTCGTCCTGCCCCGGACGTCCCAGGCGTACGCCGTCCTCACCATCCCCCGGCTGGGGCTGCGGGTCCCCGTCGCCGAGGGCGTGAGCAAGGCGGACGTCCTCAACCAGGGCTATGTCGGTCACTATCGGGGGACTCAACAGCCCGGCCAGGCAGGCAACTTCGCGCTCGCCGGGCACCGGAACACGCACGGTGAGCCGTTCCGGTACCTGCCCCGGCTGCGGCGCGGGGACGACATCGAGGTGGAGACGCGGACGGCGACGTACACCTACGACGTCGACCAGGTGCTGCCGCAGACCTCGGCGACCGACTCGGGGGTCATCCGGGCCGTCCCGCGCTCCCTCGTCCGGCCGTCCTACGGGTACGACACACCCGGCTACTACATCACCCTGACCACCTGCACCCCCGAGTTCACCTCGCGCTATCGGATGGTGGTGTGGGGGAAGCTCATCTCCATGCGGCCCAGGTGAGTCACCTGGCGGCTCGCGCCCTCAGCGTTCCCGCAACACCACCACACTCACCGCCCCCACCGCCGCCAGCCCCGCCGACACCAGCAGGGCGATGTCCGCGCCCTGGGCGAGGGTGCGGGCCGAGGTGGCGAGGGCGATGGTCAGGGCCACGCCGGCGCAGGAGCCGATGTAGCGGAAGGTCTGCTGGGCGCCGGAGCCCATCGCGGCGCGCTCGCGCGGGACCGATTCGACGGCGAGCAACGGCAGCGCCCCGTTCAGCAGGCCGCTGCCCACTCCGCCGATGATCAGGCCGGGCAGCAGCCGGATCCAGGAGCCGGAGCCGAGGGCGCCGAGCATGGTCAGGACGGCGATGGTGTGCAGGGTGAAGCCGACGGCGAGTTGCACGCGCGGGGCGATACGGGCGGCCAGGTGCTTGACCTGGAGGGCGACCGCGAAGCTCAGTCCGGACCAGAGCAGGAACATCCAGGCGGTGTCCATGGGGGACAGCCGGAGCGTCCGCTGGAGCAGGGCCGGCAGGAAGCTGAACAGGCCGATCACCGCGAGGCCGGTGAACAGACCGCCGGCCGACGAGGCCAGGAAGCGGGCGTGGCGCAGCAGGCCGAGGTCGATCATCGGCGTGCCGGTCCGGTGTTCCACGGCGGCGAAGGCCGCGATCAGGACTACGGAGGCCGCGAAGAGGAGTCCGACAGGCGCCCGTAGCCAGCCGTCGCGGCCCAGCGTCAGGGCCGCTACCAGGGCGACCAGGGCCAGGCCGAAGGTCAGTGCGCCGAGGATGTCCGGCCGGCCGCCGCGCGGGGCACGGGACTCGGC
>NZ_CM002285.1:6136894-6162035 GCF_000497445.1 Streptomyces roseochromogenus subsp. oscitans DS 12.976
ACCAGCAGGCCGAGGCTGCTCGCCAGGATCGCCGCGCTCGCCGCTCCCTGGGCGACGCGGGCGAGCGTGAACTGCCAGGTCGACGTCGTGAAGGCGCCGAGTGCGGTGGTGAGGCCGAGGGCCAGGGTGCCGCCGAGGAAGATCCGGCGGCGGCCGTAGTCGTCGGCGAGGCTGCCGGCGACCAGCAGCAGGGCGGCGAGGCCGAGCGGGGTGCCGTTTAGCAGCCAGGCCTGGCCGGAGAGCGGGGTGTGCAGGGCGGCCGCGGTGTCCGGGAGCGTGACCATCGGGGCCGTGTACGTCATCAGGGCCACGGCGGTGGCCGCGCTGGTCAGGGCGAGGGTGGCCCGGGGGCGTACGGGGGCGTCCCGGGCGGTCTTCGCGCCGCGTGCGGCCGCGGTTGCGGGGGTGGTGGCGGAGTCGAGCCCGGTCATGGCGTGGTCCTGTCCTTCCGGGGCCTGCGGCGCGATGTACGACGGGTCGTCGCGCCCCTTGCGGCCATAGATAGGTTCGGTCATTGAACTGACCTGACCCGCACACCGTAACACCATCGGTTCGGTCACTGAACCAAGGTGTCGGAAAGTGGCTACAGTGGAGGGCATGGCACTGGGCAAGGACTACGTGACACAGGAGTGCTCGATCGCCCGCGCGCTTGAGATCGTCGGCGAGCGCTGGACGCTGCTCGTCGTCCGGGACGCGTTCTACGGCGTGCGGCGTTACAACGACTTCCTGGTCCACCTCGGCATCCCGCGCGCCGTCCTGGCCGCCCGGCTGCAGACCCTGACCGCCGAGGGCATCCTCGAAAAGCGCCGTTACCAGCAGTCGCCGCCGCGCGACGAGTACGTCCTCACCGAGCGCGGCATCTCCCTGTGGCCCACCCTGCGTGCCCTCAGCCGGTGGGGGCGCGAGCACTTCTCCGAGGCGCGGTGGCGGTACTTCCGGCACGTGGACTGCGGCACGGAACTCGGCCCGTACGGCGAATGTCCCGCCTGCCGGACCGTCGTAGCGCTGGAGGACGTCGTCATGGAACCGGGCCCCGGCCTCGACCGCGACCCGGCGGACCCGGTCAGCCGGGCCCTGCTGAAGCCGAAGCGGCTGCTGGAGCCGCTGGAGACGGAGTCCGCCCAGGAGTCCTGAGGGGCCCGCGACGTCGCTCAGGAGGGGGTGGAGCCGCTCCCCCTGACCAGGGCGACACCGGTGCGGTCGGTGTCGTCCGAGTCGCCGCCCAGGCGGTGGACGACCACCCAGCGGCCGTTCTCCATCGCCCCGGCGAAGACCGAGGCGTGCCGGGTGGCGCCGTTGTGCCAGAGGAGGGGCCCGGACCTCTGCCACGAGGGGGCGGGGTCACCCAGCCGGCGCTCGATCGCCAGCCGGACCAGCAGGTCGGCCACCGCGCGCGGCGTGGCCCACAGCCCGCCCGCCGGAAGGATCGCCCCGTTCATCGTCCAGGGGCGGCGGTCCCTGCCGAACAGCCCCGGGGCGAGCAGCCGCCGGTCCGCGTCCGGCCGCACGCTCACCTCGTGCACGTCCAGCGGCCGCAGAACGTGCTCGGCGAGCAGTTCCTCGTACGACGCACCGGCCGCCGAGACCAGCGCGGCGCCCAGCACGGCGTACCCGAGGTTGGAGTACTCCTCCTGCTGTCCCGGCGGCCGGACCGCGACCTGGTCCAGCCGGCCGAGCAGCCGGCGCAGGGCGTCGGCGTCGAACGCGGCGTAGGGATCGCGGAGTTCGAAGAGTCCGATACCGGGCGGGAGGCGAGGCAGCCCGGAGGTGTGGGTGGCCAGGTTGCGCAGCGTGATGCCGGTGCCGGGTGTGGCGGGGAGCCAGCGTTCGACGGGGTCGTCGACGTCGAGCAGGCCCGCGGCGGCCATGCGCATCAGCGCCGTACCGGTGAGCACCTTGGTGAAGGAGCCGATCTCGACGAACCGGTCCACCGCGTGACCGTCGTCGACGCGTGCGGGGGACGTGTCGGTCAGGACACAGCTGGGGGTACGAGGCACTTGCACATTGTCCGTCACTGGCGCGGCAGCGCCGGCGGGTTTCGGTCATCACCGGCCGCTGTACTCGGTGTTCTCGCTGGTCAGGTATAAAGGGCGGGTAGACGTTGGCGGTTGTGACCGTGGGGAGGGGAGCCGAGTGGTCCGCAGTCTCGCGCGGTCGCGTGCGCTCGCCCCGCTGCTGCTTCTGCTGCTGCCGGTCCTGTTGCTCGACGCCGGCAATCTGACCGCGACCGTGGCGCTGGCCGCGACCGCCGCCGCCGGTTCCGCGCTCACCCTCTGCTCCCTCCTCGCCGCCCGCAGCGCACCCGCCGTCCCGCCCACCCGGGTGCGCACGGCGATCCGCGACCGGGCCCGGCGTACGGCGTTCCTGCCCCAGCGCGATCCCGACGCGCCCGGCCGCCGCAGGCCCAGGGCACCCGGACACGTCCTTCCGGCGACCGCCGCGTAGGGCACGTCTCAGTTCTTCCGTACGCGTGACCCCGCGCGGGTCGTCCTGCCGTTCTGCTCATCTCCGGCACGACGAGACCCCCGGAGGGCTCATCACCCATGTCCGTCTTCTCTCTCTTCTCCCTCTTCGCCCACCTGGTCGAGCATCTCGCCGACCTGCTCCAGCCGCTCTTCCACGCCTCCGCGGCCGCCGCCGCGATCGTCCTGTTCACCGCGCTCGTACGACTCCTCGTCCATCCGCTGTCCCGCGCCGCCGCCCGCGGCCAGCGTGCCCGCGCCGCACTCCAGCCGAAGATTGCCGAGCTGCGCGAGAAGCACGCCAAGGACCCGCAGCGGCTGCAGAAGGCGGTCATGGAACTGCACGCCGAGGAAAAGGTCTCACCGCTCTCCGGCTGTCTGCCCGGCCTGCTCCAGCTGCCCGCGTTCTTCCTGCTCTACCACCTCTTCTCCAGCTCCACGATCGGCGGCGAGGCCAATGGCCTGCTGTCCCACCGGCTGCTCTCGGCGCCGCTCGGCGGCACCTGGGCCGACGCGCTCGGCGCCGGCGGGCCGTTCGGCCCGGCCGGGCTGGTCTACCTCGGGCTCTTCGTCCTCGTCGCGGCCGTCGCCGCCTTCAACTACCGGCGTACCAAGCGGATGATGGCGAACAATCCGGTCACGATGGGCGCCGGGGGCGGCGAGCAGGTGCCGGGGCTCGGCGCGGTCAACGCGGTCATGCCGTTCCTGTCCTTCTTCACGCTCGTCACCGTGGCGGTCGTACCGCTCGCCGCCGCGCTGTACGTCGTCACCAGCACGACCTGGAGCGCCGTGGAGCGGGCGGCCCTCTATCAGTGAGCGGGCTGGTTACGGTCCAGTACGTGAACAGGGTCTTGCGGAGTGGACTGCGGGATTGGAGGATCGGCCAGTCCTCCGATGGCTGCACCCATCGGCCGGGCGCCCGCGACCGAGGGAGATGTGACCATGAAGCTGCTGCGAGTCGGTACAGCGGGGGCGGAGCGGCCCGCGCTGCTGGACGCCGAGGGAACGCTCAGGGATCTGTCGGGGATCGTGGACGACATCGACGGCGCCCTCCTCGCCGACGAGGCCGCGCTCGGCCGGGTACGGGCGGCCGCCGAGGCCGGCGAGCTGCCCGCGCTGGACGCGACGGGGCTCCGCATCGGGCCACCGCTCGGCCGCATCGGCAAGGTCGTGTGCATCGGGCTCAACTACCACGACCACGCCCGCGAGACCGGAGCCGAGCCGCCCGCCGAGCCGGTCGTCTTCTTCAAGGCAGCGGACACGGTGGTCGGGCCGAACGACACCGTGCTCGTCCCCCGCGGGTCGGCGAAGACCGACTGGGAGGTGGAGCTGGCCGTCGTCATCGGGCGTACGGCCCGCTATGTGGAGTCGGCCGAGGAGGCGCTCGCGCATGTCGCGGGGTACGCGGTGGCGCACGACGTGTCCGAGCGGGAGTTCCAGATCGAGCGGGGCGGGACCTGGGACAAGGGCAAGAACTGCGAGACGTTCAATCCGCTGGGGCCGTGGCTGGTGACGGCGGACGAGGTCCCGGATCCGCAGCGGCTGTCGCTGAAGCTGTGGGTCAACGGGGAGCTGAAGCAGGACGGTACGACGGCCGAGCAGATCTTTCCCGTGGCGGAAGTCGTGCGGTATGTCAGCCAGTTCATGACGCTCTACCCCGGGGACGTCATCAACACGGGGACGCCGGCGGGGGTGGCCATGGGGCAGCCCGAGCCGAAGCCGTATCTGCGGGCCGGGGATGTGGTCGAGCTGGAGATCGCTGGGCTTGGCCGGCAGCGGCAGGAGCTCAAGGACGCGTAGACGCTCCGCTGGGGAGCGCCGGGGAACTGCGGGTTCGTCGCCGACCGCGGGTGGTTCGTGGCTGGTCGCGCAGTTCCCCGCGCCCCTTTTTGTCGGCTACGCCTCCAAAAGGGCAGCGAGCCTCCTCCATCCCTCTCGGGGGAGGCCCTTGCGGGAGCCCGCGTCGATCACCTGGAGGGCCACGTGGTCGGCGCCCGCCTTGTGGAAGGCGTCGATGCGGGAGCGGATCCTCGTCTCGTCGCCCCAGGCGAAGAAGGTGTCGATCAGGCGGTCGCTGCCGCCGTCCTGGAAGTCGTCCTCGGTGAAGCCGAGGCGGAGCCAGGTGTTGGTGTAGTTGGGGAGGGCGAGGTAGAGGGCGAGGACGTCACGGGCGGTGGCGCGGGCCTTCGCCGCGTCGGTCTCCAGGACGACCTTGAACTCCGGGGCCAGCAGCGCGGTCTCACCGAGGATCTCGCGGGCCTGGGCCGTGTGCTCGGGGGTGACCAGATACGGGATCGCGCCGGCCGCGCGGGTGCCCGCGAGATCGAGAGTCTTCGGGCCGAGGGCGGCCAGCACCCGGCGGTTCGCGGGTACCCCGGCCTCGTCCAGGGCGTCGAGATAGGACACCAGGGCCGAGTACGGGCGGCGGTACTGGTCGTGCAGCTTGGCGTGGCTGATGCCGAGGCCCAGCACGAAGCGGCCGGGGTGGGCCGCCTCGACCTCGGCGAAGGCGGCGGCGCTCGCGGCGGCCTCGTACTGCCAGATGCTCTGGATGCTGGTGCCGACGGCGAGCGTCGACGTGGTCTCCAGCAGGGGGACGGCGTGCCGGGCCGCGCTGCTGCCGCCCAGCCAGACGGCGCCGTAGCCGAGCTGTTCCAGCTCGGCCGCCGCGTCGCCGATCTCGGCACGGCGGGACGGGTCCTCGTCGCGCAGGCCGTGGCTCCAGATGCCGTACCGGCCGACGGACTCCTTGAGAGGGTTCGGGGTGTCGCTCATGGTCCTGGTTTCCTCCGGTCGGGGCGGTGCGGTGACGGATGTGACACCAGTGCCAACCGGAGGGCGCCCCCGGGTAATCCCCGGTCGGTCGGTTCTCGTTCAGATCTCGATCTCCAGGAACTGCTCCAGCGCCTCTACGACGAACCTGTGGTCCTGCAGCTGGGGCAGGCCGGAGACGGTCACCGCGCCGATGACGCCCACGTTCTCGACGCGGATCGGGAACGAGCCGCCGTGCGCCGCGTAGGTGTCGGGGTCCAGGCGGGAGGAGTCCTCGAACGTGCTGCCCTTGGCCCGGAAACGGGCGCCGACCAGGTAGGACGAGGCGCCGTAGCGCTCCACCACCCGGCGCTTGCGGGCGATCCAGGCGTCGTTGTCCGGGGTGGAGCCCGGCAGCGCCGCGTGGAAGAGCTGCTGGCCGGCACGGTGGATGTCGATCGCGACCGGGGCCTGGCGCTCCCGGGCCAGCCCGGCCAGGAGCGAGCCGAGCGCCCAGGCGTCGTCGTACGTGAACTGCCGGAAGACCAGGCGGCGTTCCTGTGCCTCCAACTCCTCGACGGACGGGGTGAGTTCGGGGGCGGTCCTGGGTGTGATCTGCGGGTGCTGCTGCTGGTGCTGCATCAGAGGGTCACCGTCACCTTGTCCCGGGCGGACCGGCGGGCCGCTTCCAGTACGTCGAGGGCGGCGGCCGCCTCCAGGGCGGTCACCGGGTTGGGGCCGGCGCCGGTCAGGGCGCGGGCGACGGCCGTGTAGTAGGCGGGGTAGTCGCCGGGCAGGGTCGGTACGGCCGTTCCGCCGCCGGTCAGCGGGGACTCCCCGGAGCCGATACGGCCCCACAGGGACGCGTCCTCCGTGCCCCAGTCGGGGGTGGTGCCGGGGCGGTCGCCCTCGCGCAGGGCCGCTTCCTGCGGGTCCAGGCCGTACTTGACGTAGCCCGCGCGCGAGCCGAGGACCCGGAAGCGGGGGCCGAGCTGGGCCGCCGTCGCGGAGACGTAGAGGTGGGAGCGGACGCCGGTCGCGTGCGTGAGGGCGATGAAGGTGTCGTCGTCGGTCTCGGCGCCGGGGCGGCGGACGACCGACTCGGCGTACACCTCGGTGACCGGGCCGAAGAGGACCAGGGCCTGGTCCACGACATGGCTGCCGAGGTCGTAGAGCAGACCTCCGATCTCTGCCGGGTCCCCGGACTCGCGCCAGCCGCCCTTGGGCTGCGGGCGCCAGCGCTCGAAGCGGGACTCGAAGCGCCAGGCGTCGCCGAGTTCGCCGTCCTGCAGCAGCTTGCGGAGCGTCAGGAAGTCGTTGTCCCAGCGGCGGTTCTGGAAGACGGACAGGAGCAGGCCGCGCTCCTCGGCGAGGGCGGCGAGGTCACGGGCCTCGGCCGCGGTGCCGGCGACCGGCTTGTCGACGACGACCGGCAGGCCCGCCTTGAGGGCGGCGGTGGCGAGCGGGACGTGCGTCTTGTTCGGCGAGGCGATGACGACCAGGTCCAGCCGGTCAGCACGGTCGAACAGCTCCTCGGGGGTGGCTGCCGTGCGGACGTCCGGGAACTCCGACCGGGCCTGTTCCTGCCGCTCCGGGTTCGAGGTGACCACGGTGTCCAGGGCGAGGCCCTCGGTGGCGGCGATCAGCGGGGCGTGGAACACGGAGCCGGCGAGGCCGTAGCCGATCAGGCCGACGCGGAGGGGAGTAGCAGTCATGGGCCCCACTTTGGCAACGCTATTGCCAAAGTGCAAGTGGTGGGGAGAATGGGGGTGTGAACAGGGCGAGGACGAGGGCGGGGACTGAGGCGGGGATGAGGGCGAGCGCGGCTGCGAGTACGGGATCCGGGGCTGGGGCCGGTGCGGGGCCTCGGCCCGGGCAGGGGGCCGGGGCGGGGAGCGGTGGGCCGGTGGGGGCGAATCTCGGTGTGGTGCGCAGTCACAACACCGCGCTGGTGCTGGGGCTGCTGCGCGACGCCGGGGCGCAGGGCATCAGCCGGCTCGAACTGGCCGAGCGGACCGGGCTGACCCCGCAGGCCGTCAGCAAGATCACCGCGCGGCTGCGGGAGGAGGGGTTCGCGGCGGAGGCCGGGCGGCGCGCGTCGACGGGGGGCAAGCCGCGGACCGTGCTGCGGCTGGTGCCAGAGGCGGGGCATGCGGTGGGGGTGCATCTGGACCGGGACGAGCTGCGGGCGGTGCTGGTCGATCTGGACGGGGCCGTGGTGGGGGAGCGGCGGGCGGAGCTGGATCTCGGGGCCGGGGCGGAGTCGGTGCTCGGGGTGGTCACCGGGGCGGTGGAGGGGCTGGTGGCTGACGGCCTGGGCCTCGGGGGCGAGGGCCTCGCCGGTGTCGGGACGCTGCTCGGGGTGGGGGTGGCGCTTCCGGGGCCGCTCGATCACGCGCGGGGGGTGTTGCACCGGGTCACCGGGTTTCCCGAGTGGGACGGGTTTCCGTTGCGGGACGCGCTCGGGGAGCGGTTGGGGGTGCCGGTGGTGGTGGACAAGGACACGAACGCCGCGGCGCTCGGGCTGTCGGTGGGGGGTGAGGCGGGATCCAGGTCTTTCGCGTATCTGCATCTCGGTACGGGGCTCGGTGCCGGTCTGGTGATCGGTGGGCGGGTGCATCGGGGGGCGCGGACCGGGGCGGGAGAGTTCGGGCACCAGGTGATCCAGCTGGACGGGCCGTTGTGCGAGTGCGGGAACCGGGGGTGCGTGGAGGTGCTGTGCCTCGCGGCTGTGGGGCGGGGGGAGCCCGGGGAGGCGGCGCGTGTGCTGGGGGTGGGCGCGGCGAATCTGGTGGGGCTGCTGGACATCGATGTGGTGCTGCTCGGGGGGCGGACGGTGGCGGGGGCGCCGGAGGTGTTTGTGCGGGGGGTGAGCGACGTGCTCGATGCCCGGGCTCGGCGGGAGGGGGTGCGTGCGGAGGCGGTGCCGGTACGGAGTTCTTCGCGGGGGGGAGCGGGTGGTGGCCGAGGGGGCCGCACAGCTGCTGCTGGCTCCGGTGTTCGGGCGGGGGGATGCGTGACGGTGCCCTGTGCTTCCGCCGGGGGAGTCAAGCGCCGTTGCTCTGCAGGCCGTCGCCGGGTGCGGGCCCGTGGTCGGCTGGTCGCTCCCCCACTCTCGACTGCGCTCGAGCGGGGGGACCCCCATCGCGGCGGAGCCGCATATCGATACAGCCCCGCGCCTCCAGGGAACTGCAGCACGGTCGGCTTCCGGCCTGCGGCACCCTGCCGCGCCGGACCGTGGTCACGGTGGGCGTCACCATCACCAGCTGACTCCCTCCCCGTGAGCTGCGCTGATCGAGCGGAGTTCCCGGTACGCACCGGAGTGGCACCCCCGCGCACCCCCGGGCACCCGGCATGGTCATGTGTTCATGCGACTGTGCACGTCCCTGTCCCTCTGCCTCGCCGCAGCCGCCGCCAACGTCACCGTCCTCGTCCCCGTGTCGTCGGCCGCCGTACGCGCCGACGCGCCCCCCGCCTGTGTCGGCGCCGACGCGCGGGCTTTCCCGCTGTCCGCCCGGATCCGTGGCGGACCGGCCTCCTACGAGCCGGGCGGCGGATACGGCACCTGGTACGTCGACCTCACCAACAGCACCCGCCGGCCCTGCACCGGCGTCCACCCGGTAATCGTGCTCGTGGACGACAAGCGCGCGCTGCGCCCGGACCAGCCCCAGCTGGACTTCTTCGACGGCTCCAGGGCCCGGCCGGTGAAGTTCGAGGGCACCGACGAGCAGGAGCTGATCGGCGTGCTGGACGCCGCCGGGTTCGACGGGTTCGCCGTACCGCCCGGCGGGACCGTCAGTGTCAGGGTCAGACTCGCGCTGCCCTCCGACGCCGTCACCGAGCGGGTCACCGTCAACGCCGCCGTCGTCCAGCGCCGGGGTGACGACGGGGACTGGGTCGGCGAGTCCAACCCGTACCGGTTCGGGATCGGCGAGGACGGGGCGGACCCGACACCGGAGCCGGTCGGTACGCGGGACGGCGGGAGCGCGGCGCCCAGCGCGTCCGGCAGTCCGCGGGTCACGCCCGGCACCCCCTCCTTCGCACCCGGCTTCTCCCCGCCGTTCGTCGAGGCGGGGCCGGAGGCGGGGTGGCGGCGCGGTGAGCTGGCGCGGACCGGACCTGGCCTCGCCTCCGTGGTGCTCGCGGCCGCCGCCGCGTTGCTCGGCGTCGGCGCGAGCGCGTCGCTGCTGGCCCGCAGACGCGGGTGAACCAGGGGCTGTACCGGCAGCACCCGCTCCGTCTGCGACGATCCCTGCGTGGACTACCCGAACGACCAGGCCCCCGGCGCCCCCGTCCGCTCCGGCATTCCCGAGCACGGGCGTATCCCCAAGTACTACGCGGTGAAGGCACGGATCGCCGCGCTACTGGACGAGCTGGGGGAGGACAGCGTCATCCCCACCGAGCGGGATCTCGCCGAGCGGTACGACGTCGCCCGCGAGACCGTGCGGCAGGCCGTACGAGAGCTGGTGCTGGAGGGGCGGCTGAGGCGAAAGGGGCGCGGCACCGTCGTCGCCGGGCCCAAGCTGGCCCAGCCGCTGTCCCTCGCCAGCTACACCGAGGGTGTACGACGGCAGGGCCGTACGCCCGGTCGTACGCTCGTCACCCTCGACCGCTTCCCCTGCCCGGAGGCCCTCGCCGCCGAGACCGGGCTCACCCGGGGCGAACCGGTCTGGCACCTGGAGCGGGTGCTGCTCGCCGACGACGAGCGGGTCGGCCTGGAGAGCACCTACGTCTCCGTCGAGCGGGTGCCGGGTCTGCGGAGCGACTTCGACCCGGACTCCTCCTTCTACGCCTATCTGAAGGCCCAGGGCATCGACTTCGGCGACGCCGACGAGCGCATCGAGACCGTGCTGGCTACGCCCCGGGAGGCCCTGCTCATCGGCACCCCGCCGGCCCTGCCGATGCTGCTGATCCACCGGGTGTCGCGGGACACCGAGGGGCGGCCGCTGGAGCGCGTGCGCACCCTGTACCGAGGCGACCGGTTCTCCTTCACAACCCACCTCAAGGGCTGACCGCCACCCCTCTGCGCGGCTGAAAAACAACCCCTCGTACGTCATCGTGAGTATCACGAAAAGATAACGGGTCTAGCCCAAACGTGATGGGTCGTTCACGCTCTCGTTGTCAGCCGGACCCTTCCGGTTCCCCGATCCCGAGGAGCGTTGACGTCGTGAAAGTGACAGTCGTCGGAGCAGGCGTGGTGGGCACCATGCACGCCTGGCACGCAATACAGCGTGGCCACCAGGTCGTCCAGATCGAGCGCGAGACCGAGGCGCGCGGCGCCTCGCTGCGCAACTTCGGGCAGATCTGGGTCAGCGGCCGCGCAGGCGGAGAAGAGCTGGAGACCGCGCTGCGGGCGCGTGAGCTGTGGGAGGGCGTCGGTGCACGCGTGCCGGCGCTGGGCTTCAGGGCGAACGGGTCCCTGACCCCCGTCCGCGGCGCCCTGGAACTGGCCGTCGCCGAGGCCGCCGTGGCCCGGCCGGACGCCGCCGCCCGCGGCTACAAGCTCCTCACCCCCGCTGAGGCCCGCGCCCTCAACCCCGCCCTGCGGGGCGACTTCACCGCCGCCCTGTACTGTGAGCGGGACGCGGCCGTCGAGCCGCGCACCGCCCAACTCGCCCTGCGCGCCGAGCTGTTGAAGTCCCCGAACTACACCTTCCTGCCGGGCCGTGAGGTCCGCGAGGTGGTCGGCGCCGGAACCGTCCGGGACGACCACGGGGACGTACACCAGGCCGACATGGCCGTCCTGTGCACCGGCGCCTGGCTCGGCGGACTGGTCCGCGAGCTGGCCGGGCCCGAGCTGCCCGTGCGCAGAGTCCGCCTGCAGATGATGCAGACCGACCCGCTGGGCGAGCCGCTCACCACCTCGGTCGCGGATGCCGACAGCTTCCGCTACTACCCGGCCTACGCCTCCCCGGCACTGGACGCGCTCAACGCCGGCCGGCCCCAGGCGCACACCGCCGCCGAGCACAAGATGCAGCTGCTCATGGTGCAGCGCGCCGACGGCGGCCTGACCATCGGCGACACCCACGAGTACGAGCACCCCTTCGCCTTCGACACCGTCGAGGAGCCGTACGAGCACCTGGCCGGCGTCGTCGAGTCCCTGCTCGGCCGGCCGCTGCCGCGCATCCGCCGCCGCTGGGCGGGCGTGTACGCGCAGTGCACCGAGCCCGGCCGCGTGGTGCACCGCCAGCGGGTGCGCGACGGGGTGTGGCTGGTCACCGGGCCCGGCGGGCGCGGCATGACCTGCGCCCCCGCGATAGCCGAGACCACCGCGAACGAACTGGGCTGGTGAGCACGTTGACCACCATGACCGACATCCGCCTCGTCGTCCTCGACATGGCCGGCACGACCGTCGCCGACGGCGGACTGGTCGAGCGCGCCTTCGAGGCGGCCGCCACCGAACTGGGTGTCGCACCCGGCTCGGCCGAGCACGCCGAACACCTCTCCTACGTCCGCGCCACCATGGGCGAGTCCAAGATCTCCGTCTTCCGGTACCTGTTCGGCGACGAGGACCGCGCCCAGCGCGCCAACACCGCCTTCGAGAAGGCGTACGGCGGTCTCGTCGACGCCGGGCTGATCGCGCCCGTGCCCGGGGCCCGCGAGGCCATCGAGGAACTCGCCGCCGGCGGTCGTACCGTCGTCCTGACCACCGGCTTCGCCCGCGTCACCCAGGACGCCATCCTCGACGCCCTCGGCTGGCGGGACCTCGTCCCGCTCACCCTGTGCCCGGCCGACGCCGGCGGGCGCGGCAGGCCGTACCCGGACATGGTCCTGGAGGCCTTCGTCCGCACCAAGGCCGCCGAGGACGTACGCCAGATCGCGGTCGTCGGGGACACCTCCTACGACGTGCTGAGTGGCGTACGCGCCGGGGCCGGGCTGGTCGCCGGGGTGCGCACCGGCGCCCACGGCGACGAGGCGTTCCGCGCCGCCGGTGCCACACACGTCCTCGATTCCGTCGCCGACCTGCCCGCCCTGCTCCCGGGAGCGCACTGAGATGGGCATCCGCTTCGACTCCGTCACCGTCGCCTACGACCGCAACATCGTGCTGGACTCGCTCGACCTGACCGTCGAGCCCGGCGAGGTCATGGCGCTGCTCGGGCCGTCCGGATCCGGCAAGACCACCGCGCTGCGGGCGGTCGCCGGGTTCGTGCGGCCCGTGTCCGGGCGGGTGCTTCTCGGCGGCCGGGACGTGACGGACCTGCCGCCGTACCGGCGGGGCATCGGCATGGTCGTACAGCAGTACGCGCTCTTCCCGCATATGCGGGTCGACGAGAACGTGGCCTTCGGGCTCAAGGCCCGCAAGCACCCCAGGATCTCCAAGAGCGAGACACGGCAGCGGGTCGCCGAGGCGCTGGAGATGACCGGCATGGCCGCCTACGCCCGCCGCCACCCGCGCGAGCTGTCCGGCGGACAGCAGCAGCGGGTCGCCATCGCCCGCGCGCTCGCCATCCGGCCCGCCGTACTGCTCCTCGACGAGCCGCTGTCCGCGCTGGACACCCAGCTGCGGTCCGGAATGCTCGCCGAACTCGCCCGGCTGCACCGTGAGTTGCCGGACGTGTCGATGCTGTACGTCACCCACGACCAGGTCGAGGCACTGACGCTGGCCGACCGGATCGCCGTCATGGACAAGGCGAAGCTGCGTGCATGCGGGACGCCGAGGGAGCTGTACCGGGCACCCACCGATGAGTTCACGGCGTCCTTCGTGGGCGGCGCGAATCTGGTGCCGGTGACCGTGGGTTGTGGGGCTGTCTCCTTCGCGGGCACCGAGCTGAAGGTCGGCACCGAGGGGGTGCTCGCCGGGGCACGGGCCACGCTGTGCGTACGGCCGCATCTGGTCGGGCTGGGACAGGGGCCCAATCAACTCGCCGGTGTCGTACGGGAGATCCAGTGGCGGGGAGCCACGCACCGGCTGTACGTGGACGTCGACGGGCACACGGTCATGGCGGACCTGCGTGAACTCAAGGATCCGCCGGCGTACGGAGACTCGGTGACG
Source organism: Streptomyces roseochromogenus subsp. oscitans DS 12.976 (assembly GCF_000497445.1). NCBI lineage: Bacteria > Bacillati > Actinomycetota > Actinomycetes > Kitasatosporales > Streptomycetaceae > Streptomyces > Streptomyces roseochromogenus. Next base: position 6,150,101 of record NZ_CM002285.1, read on the forward strand.
CTGCACTTCGCTTCCGAGGACGCGGTGCTGCTGCCCGCCGGAGTCACCCATGCATAGGCGCCTGTTGTGGGCCCTGCCCCCGGTGGCCCTCCTCGCCCTCTTCTTCCTCTACCCCCTCGCCCTCGTCGTCCAGCAGTCCTTCCAGCCGGACTCCGGCGGCACCTCACTCCAGCCGTACGCCGACGTCTTCGCCTCCGCAGGCTTCCGTAACGCGCTGTGGACCACCATCTGGCTGGCCTTGGCCTCCACCGCTGGTTGCCTGGTGCTGGGATTCCTGCTCTCGCTGGTCATCTCGTTTGTGCCGTTCCCCGGAGCGAAAGCGGTGGCGCGGTTCATCGATGTGTATCTGTCCTTCCCGTCCTTCCTCATCACGCTGGCGCTGCTGTTCATCTACGGCACCACAGGCATCATCGGGTCCTTCCAGTTCCTCACCACGCCCTGGGGGGTGCTCCTGGCGGAGGTCACCTACTTCACGCCGTTCGTGATGAGGCCGCTGCTCGCCGCGTTCTCGCAGCTGGACACCGCGCAGCTGGAGGCGGCCAGTTCGCTGGGCGCCCGGGCGCCGCGGATCGTGCGGCAGGTGATCCTGCCCGAGGCGCTGCCCGCGCTCGCGACCGGCGGAAGCCTCGTCCTCGTGCTCTGTCTCAACGAGTTCGGGATCGTGCTGTTCACCGGCGCGAAGGGGGTCACCACCCTGCCGATGCTCGTCTACAGCAAGGCGATCCTGGAGTCCGACTATCCGGGCGCGTGTGTGGTCGCCGTCGTCAACGTCCTGATCTCCGTGGGGCTGTACGGCCTCTACCGGGTGGTGAGCCGTCGTGCTGGTGCATAGCCGGGGGGCCAAGTGGGCGGTATGGGCGGTGTTCCTGCTGCTCTTCCTGCCGCTGTTCGCCCTTCCCCTCCTCGTCGTCCTCGGCGCCTCCTTCGCCACCCACTGGTCCGGCGTCCTGCCCTCGGGCCTGACCACGGCCGACTACCGTGCCGCCACCCGCGGCGAGGCTCTGCAGGCGCTCACCACCAGCCTGCTCACCGCCACCGCGGCCAGCTTGCTCGCGCTGGCCGTCGGCACCTGGGCCGCGCTGGCCGGGGCGGCGCTGAAGAAGCGGTACCGGCGCATCCTCGATGCCCTCTTCGTGCTGCCCGTCGCCGTGCCCTCCGTCGTCGTAGGACTGTCGGTCCTTGTGGCGTTCTCCAAGCCGCCGATGCTGCTGAACGGCACCCGGTGGATCGTGATCCTCGCGCACACCGTGCTGGTCACGGCCTTCGCCCACCAGTCCGTGTCGGCGGCGATCACCCGCCTCGACCCGGCCTACGAACAGGCCGCCGCCTCCCTCGGCGCCCGGCCGTCCCATGTGCTGTGGCGGGTACGGCTGCCGTTGCTGCTTCCCTCGCTCACCGCCGCCGCCGGCCTCTGCTTCGCCCTGTCCATGGGCGAGCTGAGCGCCACGATGATGCTCTATCCGCCCGACTGGACCCCGCTGCCCGTCCTGATCTACGCGGCCACCGACCGCGGCGCCCTGTTCACCGGCTCCGCCGTAGCCGTGGTGCTGATGGCCGCGACCCTGCTCGTCCTGTTCGCCGTCTCCCGGGTCCGCACCCGGGCGTCATACCGCTGACCCACCCCCCATACCTCCCCGAACGTCCCTTATCACGCCAGGAGTTGGCCTCGCCATGCCCAGAACCCGCATCACGCTCGCCATAGCCCTCGCTCTCCTCGCCACCCCCGCGCTGTCCGCCTGCGGCGGTTCCTCCTCCTCCGCCTCCGACGCCAAGGAAGTCACCGTCTACAGCGCCGACGGCCTCAAGGGCGAGAAGGGCGACGGCTGGTACGACAAGGTCTTCGCGGACTTCACCAAGCAGACCGGTATCAAGGTCAAGTACGTCGAGGGCGGCTCCGGCGAGATCGTGCAGCGCGCCGTCCGCGAGAAGAGCAACCCGCAGGCCGATGTGCTGGTCACCCTCCCGCCCTTCATCCAGCAGGCCGGAGCCAAGGGCCTGCTGGAGAAGTACGAGCCCAAGGACGCAGGCCGGGTCAGCGGCGCCGACAAGGCCACGGACGGCACCTGGACCTCGGTCGTCGACAACTACTTCGGCTTCGTCTACAACAAGAAGGAGCTGACGCAGGCCCCCAAGACATGGGACGAGCTGCTCGACGCCAAGTACAAGAACAAGCTGCAGTACTCCACCCCGGGTGTCGCCGGTGACGGCACCGCCGTCCTGATCAAGGCGATGCACGACTTCGGCGGCAAGGACCAGGCCCTCGCCTACCTGAAGAAGCTGCAGGCCAACAACGTCGGCCCGTCCGCCTCCACCGGCAAGCTCGCGCCCAAGGTCGACAAGGGTGAACTGCTCGTCGCCAACGGCGATGTGCAGATGAACTACGCCCAGTCCAAGACCATGCCGGGCCTCGGCATCTGGTTCCCGGCCGACAAGAACGGCAAGCGCACCACCTTCGCCCTGCCCTACGCGGCCGGCCTGGTCACCAAGGCCCCGCACACCGAGAACGGCAAGAAGCTGCTCGACTTCATGCTCGCGCAGAAGCAGCAGCAGGAGGTCAGCGAGATCGGCGGCGGCTTCGCGGCCCGCCAGGACGTCAAGGCCACCGACGCGAACGCCATCGCCCTCACCAAGCTGATGGACGGCGTCGACTTCTTCGAGCCCGACTGGAACGACATCAACAAGAACCTCACGTCCTACGTCGAGGACTGGAAGTCGGCGACCGGCAGCTGACCTGGACAACCGGCGGCAGACCGGGGTCAGGATCAGGCCACCGATGGCTAGGCTGGGGGCGTCGGTACGCCGTGGTTCCGGCGCCCCCCGCTTTCTCGCCCCTGCTTTCTTGACCGTACGCATGCCAGGAGACGCACAACATGGCAGACCGCAAGCCCATCGAGTCATGGCTCACCGACATGGACGGCGTCCTGATCCACGAGGGGGTGCCGATCCCCGGCGCCGACGCCTTCGTGAAGAAGCTGCGTGAGTCCGGCCGGCCCTTCCTTGTGCTCACCAACAACTCCATCTACACCGCCCGCGACCTGCACGCCCGGCTGAACCGCATGGGCCTGGAGGTGCCGGTGGAGAACATCTGGACCTCGGCGCTCGCCACCGCCCAGTTCCTGAGCGACCAGCGGCCCGGCGGCAGCGCCTACGTCATCGGCGAGGCCGGACTGACCACGGCACTGCACGACATCGGCTACATCCTCACCGACCACGACCCCGACTTCGTGATCCTCGGCGAGACCCGCACCTACTCCTTCGAGGCCCTGACCAAGGCCGTACGGCTGATCAACGACGGCGCACGGTTCATCGCCACCAATCCCGACAACGTCGGCCCGTCCACCGAGGGCGACCTACCCGCCACCGGCTCGGTCGCCGCCCTGATCACCGCCGCGACCGGCAAGAAGCCGTACTTCGTCGGCAAGCCCAACCCGCTGATGATGCGCGCCGGCCTGAACGCGATCGGCGCCCACTCCGAGACCTCCGCGATGATCGGCGACCGCATGGACACCGATGTCCTCGCGGGCCTGGAGGCCGGAATGCGCACCTTCCTGGTGCTCAGCGGCGTCACCCAGCCCGACGACGTCGATGGCTACCCCTTCCGCCCCTCCCAGGTCGTCGACTCCATCGCCGATCTGGTCGACCTGGTCTGACCTGCGGATTTCACACCCCGGTCCACCCATTCGGAGCAATCGGGCGCCCTCCGAGGATGCGGGGGCGCCCGGGCCGGGGGAGCCTCCTGATATCTGGAGGTTCACGATGGGCTCAGTACGCCTCACTCTCTGTACAGGAATCCTGGCCGCTGCCGTCCTCGCCCCGGCGCCGGCCCACGCGGCCGACACCGGCTCGGTCTCCGTGACCCCCGCCGCCCCCGCGCCCGGCACCGACGTGGGCCTGCGGGTGCGCGGCTGCTACGGACGGCAGGGCACCGCCGTCTCACCCGCCTTCGTCTCCGACGCCCGGCTGACCGGCGGCCAGGGCAGCCTGTCCGGTGAGACCCGCGTCCGCTCCTCCCTCAAGCCGGGCGCGTACGACGTCAAGGTCACCTGCGCCGACTACGTGATCAGCGGGAGGATCACGGTGGGCGACCGGGGGACCGGGGCCGGTCGGGGGACGGGAAGTGACCGGGGGACCGTGGGCGATCGGGGGGCCGGGACCGACCGGGGGACGGGGACCGACACGGGGACGGGAAGCGCCCGGGGGACCGGGGCCGGTCGGGGGAGCGGGCAGAGCGCGGAGCCCGGCCGTAAGCCCGCCGACGGAGCCTCTCCCGTCGCCCCTGTCCGCGCCGGAGGCGGCGGCACCGCGCACTTCGCCACCGTGGCCACCACCGAGTCCGGGCCCGACACCGTGCAGGCGGTGACCGGCCTGGCCCTCGCCGGGATCGCGGTGGTCGCCGTCGGGCTGCGCGCCCGCCGGAGCCGCGACCCGCGCTGAAGGCGGCCCATGTCCGACGAGCGCGAACGCACCAGCGGTACCGGGCGGCTGATCACCGGCCTGGCCTGGGCGCTGCTGCTGCTCGGGCTGTGGCTGTGGGGGCGCGCGCTGACCGACGTACCGCGAGGCGCGGACACCCCCGCCACGGGCGGCGTGTTCGCCCTCGGCTCCCAGGACCCCGCCCTGCTGCCCCGCGCAGCCCAGCCGCTCGGGGACGCCCTGCCCCAGCGCGTCGACATCCCCCAACTGGGCGTGCGGGCACCGGTGGTGAGCCGCGGCCTGGACACCCAGGGTGCCGTGGACCCGCCGCCCCTCGACCAGCCGGGCGTGGTCGGCTGGTACGGCGCCGGCCCCGAACCCGGCGCCCGGGGAGCGGCACTCCTGGTCGGGCACGTCGACACCGAGACCCGGCCCGCGGTCTTCTACAAGCTCAGCACCCTCAAGCCCGGCGCATCGGTCCGGGTGGTCCGTTCGGACGGCAAGGTCGCTACGTTCACCATCGACGACGTACGCGTCCTGCCCCGCGCCGGCTTCGACGCCCACCAGGCCTACGGCCCCCATCGGCCCGGCCGTGCCGAACTCCGCCTCATCACCTGCGGCGGCACCTTCGACCGCGCCAGCCGCAGCTACACGGCCAACGTGGTGGTGTCCGCGTACCTCACCGGAACCACCCGCTGACTCCGGTACGCCCCACCACGCGACCTCGTGACGGACCGCCCGGATATGCCACGATTGGCACCCGGACCAAGTTCGCCCAGGGGGACCAGGGGGAAGCGCATGTACGACAGCAGGGGGGCCCGGTCTTCCGTACGGGCGTCGGCAGCGGCCGTGCTGGGGGCGGCACTGCTGCTCGCCGGATGCTCCTCCGGCGGTGGGGACGAGAACGGCGACTCCGGGGGCCGGATCACCCAACAGCCCAAGGCCGCCGACCCGTTCTGGGTGAACCCGGACGGCACCGCGGCCCGCCAGCTCACCGCCTACACCAAGTCCGGCGACAAGACGAAGGCCGAGCAGATCCGGAAGATCGCCGAGCAGCCGACGGGGGAGTGGATCGGCCCGGAGAACCCGGAGAACGAGGCCCGCGGCTTCACCGAGGCCGCCCAGAAGTCCGACCGCACGGCCCTGCTCGTCCTCTACGACATCCCGCACCGCGACTGCGGCCAGTACTCCCAGGGCGGCGCCGCCGACGGCAACGCCTACCGCGCCTGGATCGACGGCGTGGTCCGGGGCATCGAGGACCGTTCCGCCATCGTGATCCTGGAACCGGACGCCGTACGCCACCTTGCCGACGGCTGCACCCCGGCCCAGTTCCACGAGGAGCGCTACGACCTCCTCAAGGGCGCGATCGCCAGGCTCAAGTCCCTGAAGAACACCAAGGTCTACCTGGACGCGGGCAACGCCGGCTGGGGCCACCCCGACCAGATCCTCCAGCCCCTCCAGCAGGCCGGCATCGCCCAGGCCGACGGCTTCTCCGTCAACGTCTCCAACTTCTACTCCACGCAGGACTCCCTCGCCTACGGCAAGCAACTCTCGTCGAAGCTGGGCGGCAAACACTTCGTCATCGACACCAGCCGCAACGGCAACGGCCCCTACACGTCCGGCGACCCGGCCCAGCGCTGGTGCAACCCGCCGGGCCGAGCCCTGGGAGAGCCTCCGACAACGAAAACGGCAGACCCCCTGGTGGACGCCTACCTGTGGGTCAAGAGGCCGGGCGAGTCCGACGGCACGTGCAAGGGCGGGCCGAAGGCAGGGGACTGGTGGGCGAGTTATGCACTCGCCCTTGCCGAGAACAGCAAGTGACTAGGGAACCCTGACCCATTGAGCCTTGGACGGCGTCCCTTGGTCGTCGTCCACGAACAGCATGTACCACCCGGACTGCACCAGATTCCGGTTCTCCGGCACCGTCACCGTGAGCTTGTCCCCGGCCGTCTTGAAGTCCAGTGCGATGGACCGCTGATCCACATCCGTCACATGCGTCGACGCACTCGGCCGAATCAGCCGCACCTTCTTGATGCTCGACGCATGATCTGAGGTGAACGTCCCCGAGTCGCCGCGAGCGATCGTCTGCGGACCACCACCGAGCGTCGGCCGTGAATCCCGGTACAGATACGGCGGCGTGTAAATCTCGATCCGCTGCTCGAACTTTCCCGGCTTCGTGTTCGCCTTGTCCCCGTACAGCGAGTCGGACCCGAAGAACATCACCCGCCCGTCCGGCAGCAGAATCGACCCGGAGTGGTAGTTCCGGCCCACCAGAGGATCGGCGACCTGAGTGAAGCTGTTGCTGTCCGGGTGGTACAGCCGCGCCTGCAGGATGTTGGAGTCGCCGCGCCCCCGGTAGTCCTCCGAGCCACCGCTGACCAGCACCGTGTCGTCGGGCAGGATCGAGGTCTGCGGATACCGGGTCCCCTTCTCCAGCTCGGGCCCGTCCGTGAACTTGGGACTCGGGTCCTTCAGGTCGATGAGCCGTGTCCTCTTGCTGGACAGCTTGGACTCACCGACACCACCACCCCCGACCACCATGAACTTCTCGTTCTGCGCCGGAGGCAACAACACGGTCCCGGAGGTCTCCATCTTGTCCGGATCGCTGAGCCCGGGCAGCTTGGCGAACGTGTTGGTGTCGACGTCCCAGATGCCGGGATCACGGCCGATGTTGTCCGGCCCGTACCCCGCATTGGACCCCGAGTAGAAGATCTTCCCGTTCTGCATCAGGAACAGCGCGGGATACGTCGGGAACTGCCGGGTGGTCCTGGTGTACGTCCATGTCCTGGTCGTCGGGTCGAAGATCTCGTTCTTGCCCGGCACCAGCTGGCCGATGTCGTCCAGTCCGGAGACGCTGAGGATCTTCCCGTCCGACAGCGTCGTCAGCGTCGGGTACCAGCGGGCCTCGTTCATCGGGTCGACCTTGATGTACCGCTCGGCGACCGGATCGAACTCGTAGGAGTCCTTGATCCCTTCGAAGTCCTTCTTGTCGAGCGCGAGCTTCTGCGCGATGCCATAGGTGTTGCGCGCGTCGGCGCCGGTCAGGCCCGGGATCCGGTAGTTGTCCTGGGTGCCGGTCTCGTACTGGGTGCCCTCCTGCTGTGCCTCGACGTAGACACGGCCGTAACCGGGGTTGTTCCGCAGCCACTTGCCGGTCCTGTCGAACACTTTCCGGGCGCGCGGAAGGAGCACGGAGTCCTGCGAGACGAACGTCTTGCCGTTGGTCTTGCCGGTGAACTCGGTGCCCGCGGGCAGGGTGATCGGCTTGTCCGGGTTCTCGTTGTAGAGAATCATGACGCCGCCGGCCTTCTTGACGTCACCCTTGAGCTTCTCGTACCGCTTGGTGCCGCCCGCGATCAGCAGATTGCCGTTGGCCAGCTGGGTGTGGCCGGTGCAGAACAGGTCGTTGGGCGTGGGGATCTTCTTGATCGTGCCCTTGACCGGGTCCCAGATCCGGGTGTCGAACTTCTTCTGGTTGAAGTTGTCCTGGTTGTTGCCCGAGCCCGCGACCAGCAGCACCTTGCCGGTGTGCAGGAGCGCGGCGTGGATGGTGTCCTGGCGGTACTCCGGCGGGAACTCGATGATGTCCCAGTGGCCGTTCTCGGCCTTGTACTCGGGTCTGTTGATCTTGTACTGGTGGTATTGCGCGGTGCCGAAGCGGTACAGCCACGGCCCGTTCATCCCGGCCAGCGCGAGTACCACCGCCGTACCGATCGCAAGCCTGCGGGCACGACGGCGGCCGGCCTGGTCCTTCATTTCTTACGTCCCCCAAGTCCGCCCAGGGCGATCTGCATGGTCTGCTCGGTCTCCCCGCTCCGGTCCGCGCTCCGCTCCCCGTGCCCGGCCGCCGCCCAGGTGGGCCGCTGTTGCGGGACGTGCGGCGCGTGGCCCGGGTGCGGAACCGCGGTCTGCGGTTCGGCGACGGCCGCCGTGGGCTTCCGCTTCTCCTGCCGCAGCGTGTACTGCCAGGCGAAGATCGGCGACGCGGTGATCAGCAGGGCGAAGGACGCCCAGGTGATCATCGCGGGGTGGGAGTGCCCGAACGCGAAGCCGGCGGCGAGTGAGCCGGCGAAGACCAGGATGAAGAACCAGTGGATCCGGAACGTCCCGAACAACGTGTCGGGGCTTGCCGATTCACCCTTGGGCGTCACCACGAACTTGCTCTTGCGGCGCAGTACGGCGTCCATGAGGGAGCGGGCGTAGACGGGGGCCGACAGGGCCGACATCACCATGCCCGCCACACCGCCCGAACCCTCCGGCTCGTGCGGGGAGACGTTGTGCCGCCGGTTCCAGATGTACAGGCCGATCTGGAGCGCGGAGGCGTTGCCGTACAGCATCAGCCACACGGTCGGGTCGATGTTCACACCCGAGGCGCCGAGGCCCAGGAACAGCGCGCAGCTCAGTGCCGCGAGGATCCAGTTGAGGGCGGACATCGGATAGAAGATGATCATCATGGTGTAGTTGAAGAGCTTGCCCGGCCCCAGCGTGAACAGGCCCTTCCAGTACTGCTTGAGGATCGTCTCGTACGTCCCCCGGGACCAGCGCAGCTGCTGGGTGAAGAAGTCCGTCCAGGCGTTCGGGCCCTCGCCGACCGCGAGCACGTCCGGGGTGTAGACCGACTTCCACTTCCGGCCCGTCGCCGGGTTCTTGGCGCGGTGCATCTCGAAGCCCGTCGCCATGTCCTCGGTGATCGAGTCGTACAGGCCGCCGATCTGCTTGATGGCGCCGATGCGCACGGCGTTCGAGGTGCCCACGAACATCGGGGCGCCGTAGCGGTTGCCGGCGCGCTGGATCAGGGCGTGGAAGAGGAACTGCTGGGACTCCGCGGCCTTGGTGACGAACGTGTCGTAGTTGCCGTAGACCTGCGGGCCGATGACGAAGCCGACGTCCGGGTCGCGGAAGTAACCGAGCATCCGCTCCAGGTAGTTGGGCAGCGGTACGTGGTCGGTGTCGACGGAGGCGAAGAAGTCGTAGCCCTCGCCGTGCGCCTCCAGCCAGGCGTTGTAGTTGCCGTGCTTGGTCTTGGCGCGGTGCGGGCCCTTGGCCTGGTTCCACCTCTCGACGCCCTTGCGGGTGAAGTGGTGCACGCCGAGCCGGGCGCAGACCTCCTTGACCGCCGGGTCGTCGCCCTCGTCCAGCAGCCACACGTGCAGCAGGCCCCGGTGCCGCAGCTTGACCGCCGCTTCCAGGGTCTTCGTCACCATCTCCAGCGGCTCCTTGCCGGGCACGAAGGAGGTGAGGAAGGCGACGCGGGTGCCGGTCTCGGGCACGACCGGGACCGGGTCGCGGGCGACGAGCGTGGCGTGCGCGTTGGACAGCACGTTCATGCAGCGGAAGAACTCGATCAGGCCGATCGAGACGAGCATGACGGTGTCGAGGGTCGGCAGGAAGTCGTGGGCGGGATGGTCGCGTTGGGTCCAGTGGTCGGGCTGGAGCAGCCAGAACAGCAGGACCAGGGAGAGCACGGGAGCCGCGCCCAGCATGAGCGCGGCGCGGATGCGATGCGGCTCCTGCGACAGCAGCGACCGGTACTGCACCCTGTAGGGCCTGGTCGGGTCGGGCTGGGTGAGGGGGCCCGCGAGCCGGCTGTAGTGCTCGTAGTCGTATCTCGGCAGGCTCTTCCTCATCCGGCGGAACTGGCCCGTCCGGTGCCCGATCGCCCGGAGCTGTGTGGTCTGTGACGGATCGTCGTGAGCGTGGCTCGGTCCGGCGCCCGTCGGCGTCGACGTCATGAGTCATTCCCCCCACACGCAGGTCACCGCGTGTCTTGTCGCTGTGGTGGCTCGCAGTCCCCACGTCTTCCCCATGTTATGGACACGGGACGGCGACCTTCCGGTTGCATGATGCCCCCCTCGGCATCGATTCATGAGCGGGGCCCCCTCCCCGCCGTTCCGCAACCGCTTGTTTCCCCCCAACTGCCGCAGAACGGCGGCAGCTTGGACGTCCAGGTTTCTACGACGCTCCACATGATCGCAAGACGCGAAACGCGGTGTTTACCGGTCAAACCCGTTCATTGTGGCGCGGGTGGGTCTCGGGAGGCTGAGGTGCGGCGGTGGTCTCGGGGGACCGGGGTGCGCCGGTGCCGGAGAGGCGGACACGGATGTTGCCGAAGTGGTCTCTTATGGCCTCCTCCGCCCGCATCGAGTCGCCGGACCGGACCGCGTCCAGGATCTCCCGGTGCTGCCGGCAGGTGACCCTGGGGTCCTGCGGCACGCCCACCAGATCCCGCTGCACCCGGTGGAAGGCGTCCCAGAACGCCTCCAGCACCTCGCTCAGCAACACGTTGTCCAGCCCCCGGTAGAGGGTGGCATGAAAGGCCCGGTCGGTCTCGGCGAGGCCCGCCCCCTCGGCGGCCTCCCGTTCCATACGGTGCACAAGGGCGTCCAGTTCAACGAGGTCCGCCTCGGGCAGCCGCCCGGCCAGCCGTGAGACCAGCCCGGTCTCGACGGCCTCGCGCAGCTCCAGCAGCTGCAGCAGCGAGTCCTCGCCCCGGTAGTGGCCGGCCACGGTGCGGAAGGCCAGCCCCTCGATCATCGGCGCGAAGGACATCGAGCCGACGTACGTCCCGAACCCGTGCCGGATCTCCACGATCCCCATCGCCTGCAGCGCCTTCAGGGCCTCGCGCACGGAGTTCCGGCTCGCGCCGAGGTACTCCATCAGCTCCGGCTCGGTCGGCAGCGGGGCTCCCGAGGGCAGCCGCCGGTCCACGATCAGCTTCTTGATCCGCTCCTGAAGGTCCCGGGCTGCCATGGCCAGAGGGTACGCGACCCGTGCGGGGACGGAGCCTGCGCCGACGGCCGGCGCCGGCCGTCTACGACCGGCTGCGCGGCGCCCGCGCGGACGTCGCCGGAGCCATGGCGGCAGCCCTGCCGGTACCGGAGCCGGTGCGGCCGGAGACGGTCGGCCGCGACCACACGGAGGACGTCGTCCTGTCCTCGACGGAGCGTGCGGACCGCTGGCTGCTGCGGGTCGACACCCGGCACCGCAAGCTCTCGACCACGCCGTCGACCATGTGCCCGGAATGCTCCTGCCGTACGGGCGTACGGGTGCATGCGGAAGGCCCCCCGCTTTCGCGAGGGGCCTTCCGGTCGGTGCGCCGCCAGGGACTCGAACCCCGGACCCGCTGATTAAGAGTCAGCTGCTCTAACCAACTGAGCTAGCGGCGCCTGCTGACGGAGATAACTCTACCTGACCTTCGGGGGTGCCTCCGACCACCTCCGGGCCACCCCGCGGTGACCGGACGGCCGCCGGAAGGGCTGTGTACATCATTCGGACCGTCAAAGTGGTGATCGGGTGGACAGTTGGGAAACTGACCAACGTGCACACTAGCGGACAAATCCCATCCAAATGTGAGGCAGATCGCATGGCGACTCCGGTGTTCGCGGAATTCGACCCCGCGAGCGACTGCGACTGCCCCGGCTGCGCCCAAGGGCGACGGGTCGGTCCCCGCCTGTCGTCCGCCCGCTCTGCCGCCCGCTCTCCCGGCCACCCGGCCGCCGCCTGCGGCATCGTGGCCGTGGCC
>NZ_CM002285.1:6162629-6185709 GCF_000497445.1 Streptomyces roseochromogenus subsp. oscitans DS 12.976
CCCCGGCGACGGCGACACGCAGACCCCCCAGGGCCCCAAGGCCCCGCTGCACGGCCCGGCCGGCAAGCCCGCCAGGCCCAGCACCCCCGATCCCCGCGACCACCCGGACCCAGATCATCAACCGGGCCAAGATCTGGGTGAGCGCCCAGGTGCCGTACAGCATGAACGACTTCTGGTCCGACGGGTACCGGCAGGACTGCTCGGGCTATGTCTCCATGGCCTGGGGCCTGCCCGGCAACGAGTGGACCGGCACCCTTGGCTCGTTCGGCGTGAAGATCACCAAGGAGCAGCTGCAGCCCGGAGACATCCTCCTCTACCACAATCCGTCCAACCCCCGGAGCGGCTCCCATGTGGTGCTCTTCGGCGGCTGGACGGACTACACGCACGTCAACTACACCGTCTACGAGCAGTCACCCCCGCACACCCGCACGCGGCCCACGCCGTACCCCTACTGGAGCCACACCAGCAAGTACGTCCCCTACCGCTACAAGGGTGTGACCGTGGACACAGCGGGTGGGCAGGTGCCCGGCGCCAAGCCGAAGGACACCTACCCGGGCGCCGCCTTCTTCGGTCCCGGCGCCAGCAACGTGTACGTCACCCGGCTCGGTCAGATGCTGGTGGCCCGGGGCGCCGGCTCGTACTACGTCAAGGGGCCCGGCCCGACCTGGAGCGAGGCGGACCGGCAGGCCACCCGGGCGTTCCAGCTCGCCCAGGGCTGGAGCGGCGCCGACGCGGACGGGCTGCCCGGCCGGCGGACCTGGGAGCTGCTGGTCACCGGCAAGGGCAAGGACATCACGGGGAAGGGCAAGGACGTCGCCGGGAAGGGGAAGGACATCGCGGCGAACGGCAAGGACATTGCCGGGAAGGGCAAGGACATCGCCGGGAAGGGGCAGGACATCGCTGGCCAGGGCAAGGACATCGCAGGCAGGGGCAAGGACGTCTCGGGTCGCGGCAAGGACATCACGGGCCGGGGCAAGGGCCTCGCGCCGGGCGTGGCCGCTGCGGTCCGGGCCGTCTCGCACGGGGTGTCCGGCTATCCCGGCCGGAACTACTTCCGTCCGGGCGCGGAGAACGCGTACATCACCCAGCTGGGCCGCCAGCTGGTGAAGAAAGGGTTCGGCGGGTTCTACGCCACCGCTCCCGGCCCGCGCTGGGGCGATGCGGACCGGCGTGCGGTGGAGGCCTTCCAGCGCGCCCAGGGCTGGCGCGGCGGCGCGGCGGACGGCTATCCGGGGCCGGAGACCTGGCGCCGGCTGTTCCTGGACGCGGACCCGGACGGGGCGACGGACGGGGTGACCGGCGCCTGACCGCTCCGCTCCACCCCATCCCTGTTCATGACGCATCTGGCGCGGAGGCTGGAGGCAGACATGAGTACGACCACGTCACACACACCGCCCGAATCCGAGGGGCAGTCGGAGGGCGCCGCGGGGCCGGGAGGGCGTCCGGCCCGGCTGATCCAGAACGAGATGACCACCGAGATCCCGGCCCATCTGCTCTTCCGTGACGACCCCGACCCGGTGACCGTCTCGCTCAAGCCCGCCGTGGTGTCCCGCCGCCAGGGCACCGGCGAGCAGTCGCGCCTCAGGCGCCAGGCGCCGGTGCGCCGCCGGCCGCTGCCGGAGGTCGACCCGGAGCTGGTGGAGCGCCCGGCGCTGGTGCTGCCGGGGGCGGCCGGGGTGCTCGCCGGGGTGTGCGGGACCACCGGGTGCCTGGCGGCCTCGTGGTGGGCGGGACTGCTGCCGCCCGGCGTGGTGGAGGCGCTGGGGCTGCCCGCGTCCATGGGGGCGGGTTCGGCCCGGCGCAGTGGGCCGCGTACGCCGGAGCCGGGGCCCTCGGGTTGCTCGGGTTCGGCGGGCTGTCCCGGGGGCGGACCGGTGGGGCGTGGGTGCTCGGCCTGTTCGGCCGCTACCAGGGGACGGTCCGGCGGACCGGGCTGCTCTGGATGAACCCGCTGGTGCTGCGCCGCCGGGTCGATGTGCGGCTGCGGCACTGGCGCAGCGAGGCGATGGCGGCGGCGGATCCCGACGGGATGGCGCTCCGGGTGGTCGTGCTGGTGGTGTGGCGGGTGCGGGACACCGCGCGGGCGCTGCTCGGCATCGAGGACCACGAGACGTACCTGAGCGAGTGCGTGGAGGCGGCGCTGGCCCGGGTGCCGGTGGAGCCGGCGGGAGGGACGCGGGGCGGGGTGACGGTGGCCGGGGAGGCGCTGACCCGGCTGGTGGCCGAGGAGACCGCGCCGGTCGGCCTGGAGGTGTTTGCGGTGCGGCCGGTCCGGGTGGAGTACGCCCCGGAGGTCGCCGAGGTGATGCACCGGCGCCGGATCGCGACGCTGGACGCCCGGCAGCGGGCCAGCATGCTCAGCTCGGTCGTGGACTCGGTGGAGGACACGGTGACCCGGCTGACCGTGCGCGGTCTGGTCGAGCTCGACGACTACGAACGGAAGGTGCTGGTGCGGGACCTGACGGTGGCCTTCTGCTCGGGACGCGGGGAGCCGACCTAGCTCAGCTCACGATGGGTATGGACACGTCTTTTGTATGGACACAGTCAACTCGCGGCAATAATCTGACACTTGGTCTAGACCTACCTGCACAGCTCACCGAACTCCCCACGTTCTCCAGGAGCGGCAGTATGCGCACCAAGACCAGATTTCCGGCGCTGTCCGCGGCATTGCTCGGGGTGGTGACCGCCGGAGCGTTCGTGCTCTCCACCGGCGGTGCCAGCGGGCACGGCTACACCGACCTCCCCATCAGCAGGCAGAAGCTCTGTGCCAACGGCACGGTGACGAACTGCGGTGACATCCAGTACGAGCCGCAGAGCGTCGAGGGCCCCAAGGGCTTCCCGGCAGCCGGGCCCGCCGACGGCCAGCTCTGCAACGGCGGACTGAGCCGGTTCGCCCAGCTCAGCTCGCCGACCACGCCCTCCGGCGGGGCCTGGCCCACCACCAGGGTGACGGGCGGCCAGACGTACACCTTCCGCTGGCAGTTCACCGCCATGCACGCCACGACGGACTTCAAGTACTACGTCACCAAGCAGGGCTGGAACCAGAACCACGCCCTGTCCCGCTCGGACCTCAACACCACCCCGTTCCTGACGGTCCCGTACAACGGCCAGCGCCCGCCGGCCACCCTCAGCCACAGCGGCCCCCTGCCGACCGGGCTGAGCGGGCACCACGTCATCCTCGCGGTGTGGACCATCGCCGACACCGGCAACGCGTTCTACGCCTGCTCGGACGTCACCTTCTGAGGACCGTTCCGCCACGGTGATCGAGAACATCGTGGCGGGAGGGTACGCGTGTGCCGATCCGGTGTGGTGGCGGCCACACGGGGAGTCCTCGTACGGACGGCTGACATAGACGACTCACGTCCGAGGACGCCGAAAGGCGCCCGCTTCCGCGCAAAAACAGAGATGGCGAGCCACGTCCGCGCTTTCTGCGGACGTGGCTCGCCATCGTCATCGTGCGCCGCCAGGGACTCGAACCCCGGACCCGCTGATTAAGAGTCAGCTGCTCTAACCAACTGAGCTAGCGGCGCATGACTCTCGCCTGCTGCGGTTTTTCTCCCGCGGCTGGCGACGAAGAAAATACTACCTGGTCCGAAGGGGTGCTGGTGACCACCCTCGTGATCACCCTCGGCGGCCCTAGATCGTGAGGGACAGCAGCACCGGTGTCGCGTTGCGGTTGAGCGCGTCCGCCGCCTGCTTCAGCCGGTGCGCGTGCTCCACCGGGAGGGACAGTGCCAGGCAGCCCACCGAGGCGCCCGCCGTGATCGGGACCGCCGCGCAGACCGTGCCGACCGCGTACTCCTGGAGGTCCAGGACCGGCACCGTCGGCGGCTGGGACTCCAGGCGGGACAGCAGCAGCTTGTCGCTGGTGATGGTGCGCGAGGTGAGGCGGGCCATCTTGTGCCGGGAGAGATGGTCGAGGCGGGCGTTGTGGTCGAGCTGGGTGAGCAGGCTCTTGCCGACCGCCGTGGCGTGGGCGGAGTAGCGGAAGTCGACCCACTCGTTCACCGCTGGGGTCGTCGGCCCGGCGGCGTACTGGGTGACCTTGACCTCGCCGTCGATGTACCGGCTGATGTAGACCGCCGCGCCGACCGAGTCGCGCAGCCGCTCCAGGGTGTGCTGGAGCTTGTCGCGCACGGCCCGCTCACGGTCGTGCGCGGAGGTGAGGCGGCGCAGGGTGTCGCCCGTGACGTACGCCCCGTCGGTGATCTGCTCCACATAGCCCTCGCGGCGCAGCATGCGCAGCAAGGTGGCGAGCCGCTCGGAGCCGAGGCCGGTACGGCGGGCGAGCTCGGTGTCGGTGACGCCGGCGGAGTGCCGGGCCACGGTCTCCAGCACGCGCAGCGCGTCCTGGGCGGAGTGATAAGGGGCGGTCGGCTCGTGCATCAGCGCCACGGTGGTCTCCCCCTGCGCTCGCCTGTCAGTGGCCGCGGGATCCGGTCTGCGGATCGGTTCCACGATAACGGGCAAACCCGCTGAGAGGAGAGGGGGTTGGCGAGATTGTTGCGCTCGCCGTGCCCCTCCCAACTGCGTCGCAGATCCTCTGGCATATGCCAGTGACATGACCCAGCGACTGGACCTCGGCATCTGCCGGATCCACACCGCGTGATCACAGCACCGCGCTGAGGAATTCCCGGGTCCGGTCCTGCTCAGGATCGCTGAAGATCTTCTCCGGCGAACCCGACTCGATCACCCGGCCCCCGTCGAACATCAGCACCTGGTCGGAGATGTCGCGGGCGAAACCCATCTCGTGGGTCACACAGAGCAGTGTGATGTCCGTGGTGCGGGCGATGTCCCTGAGCAGATCGAGCACGCCCGCGACCAGCTCCGGGTCGAGCGCGGAGGTCACCTCGTCCAGCAGCAGCACCCGGGGTCGCATCGCCAGTGCCCGGGCGATCGCCACCCGCTGCTGCTGCCCGCCGGACAGCTGCGTCGGCCGCGCGTCGCACTTGTCGGCCAGCCCCACCAGCTCCAGCAGCCCCCGGGCCCGCTCCTCGGCCTCGTCCTTGGACATGCCGAGGACCTGCACCGGAGCCTCGGTGATGTTCCGCAGCACGGTCATGTTCGGGAACAGGTTGAACTGCTGGAAGACCATCCCGATCTTCTTGCGGACCTCCCGGATCTGCTTCTCCGGCGCCGGGAACAGGTGCTCCCCGTCGACGGTGATCGTGCCCTCGTCCGGCTGGGTGAGGGTCATCAGCAGCCGCAGGATCGTCGTCTTGCCGGAGCCGGACGGGCCGATCAGGGTCACGTGCTTGCCGGCATCGACGGTGAAGTCGAGGTGGTCGAGGACGGTGTTCGCGCCGAAGCGCTTGGTGACGCCGTTCAGCCGGATCAGCTCACCGCCGGCCGTGGTCGCGCCGGCGCCCGGCTCGGGTTCTTTCATCAGCGGAGTGTCAGCGGACAAGACGTCGCTCCAGGGCTCGCAGGAGAAGGGAGGCCAGGTAGGAGATGAGGATGAAGGCCACACCGATCACGGTGACCGGCTCGGTGAACTGGAAGTGCTGCTGGGAGTAGAGCCGCGCCTGGCCGAGCATCTCCAGCACGGTGATCACCATCAGCATCGGGGTGTCCTTGAGCATGGCGATCACGTAGTTGCCGAGCGCGGGAACCACCCGGCGGATCGCCTGCGGCAGGATCACCGCGGTCCAGGTCCGCCGCCGGGGCAGGTTCAGCGCGGTCGCCGCCTCCCACTGGCCGACGGGCACCGCCTCGATACCGGCCCGGTAGACCTGCATGGTGTACGTCGAGTAGTGCAGGCCGATCGCGAAGACGCCGGTGGTCAGCGCGGAGAAGGTCAGGCCCCACTCGGGCAGCACATAGAACAGGAAGAACAGCTGGACCAGCAGTGGGGTGTTGCGGACGAACTCCGTGACCACCCCGACCGGCCAGCGCACCCACCGGGTGGGCGTCCGCATCAGCAGCGTCCACGCCAGACCGAGGGTGAAGGACAGCAGCGAACCGAGGGCCAGGGCCTCCAGGGTGACCCGCAGCCCGTCCCAGAAGTGCGGCATGAAGCCGCTCACCGCGTTCCAGTCCCACTTCATGCGGCACCTCCGCCCAGGCCCGCGCCGCCCGCGACGCCCACGCCGGTCGTCTGGGCCCGCTTGAGCTCACGCGCCGCCCGCTCCGTCCCGGGATCCTTGCCGACCCCGGCCTTCAGCCGCTTCTCCAGGCCGCGCATCAGCCGCGTGAGCACGAAGGCGATCGCGAAGTAGATCAGCAGGACGTACGTGTAGATCTCCGCGCTCTGCTGCAGCGCCAGCCGGACCAGGTTCGCGCTGAATGTCAGATCGCCCATGCCCATGACCGACACCAGCGCGGTGCCCTTGAGCAGCTCGATCAGCAGATTGCAGAACGACGGGATCATCTCCGGCACGGCTTGCGGCAGCACGATGAGCCTGAGCCGCTGCGTCGGCGTGAAACTGAGCGCGATCCCGCCCTCCTTCTGTGCCGGGTCCACCGCGTTGAGGGCGCCACGCACGATCTCCGAGCCGTACGCGCCGTACGTCAGACCGAGCGCGAGCGTGCCCGCCCACAGCGGCACCAGCTGCCAGCCGGAGACGACCGGCAGCACGAAGTACACCCAGAAGATCATCACCAGTGCCGAGGTGCCGCGGAACACCTCGGTGTAGACGCCGGCGACGAAGCGCACGATCCACAGCCGATGAGTCCGCGCGATGCCGACGACGAACGACACCGCCGTGGCCAGCAGCGCGCCGAACACCAGCAGCTGGATGGTGGTCCAGACACCCTTGAGTACGAGTTCCCACAGCCCCGAGGTCATCCGCCGCACAGCTCCTTCGCGGTGAGGCCGGTCATCTCGGCCTTGGTGAAGCCGAACGGCCGGAGAATCCGGAACAGCTCCCCGCTCCGCTTCAGCTTGCGCAGCTCGACGTTGAAGGCGTCCCGCAGATTCGTCTCGGTCGGCCGGAACGCGAACGCGCCTCCGTCGACATGCGGCTTCCCCTTGTCCAGCGGCGCGAACGGCGCCGTGGCCTCGGCCTTGGCCGACTTCTTCACGACCTCGCGAGTGGTGAGCGCCGTACCGGCGAAGACGTCGACCCGGCCCGCCTCGACGGCGTTCATCCCGGCGACCTGGTCCGGGACGATGAGAATGTCGCTCTGCTTGTACCCGGCCTCGACGGCGTACTGGATCTCGGCGTACCCGGTGCCGGTGGCGAACTTCGCCTTCTTCGCGACGACGTCCTTGTAGGAGTGCAGCCCCAGCGGATTGCCCTTCCGCACGATGAACGAATCGAGCATCTGATAGTCCGGGTCGGCGAAGATCACCTGCTGGCAGCGCTCCGGATTGACGTACATCCCGGCGGCCACGACATCGAACTGCTGCGAGTTGAGCCCCGGAATCAGCGACCCGAACTCGGTGGGCACCGGCTGCACTTTGCCGACCCCGAGCCGCTTGAAGATCACCTTGGCCAGTTCGGGCGCCTCACCCGTGAGCTGCCCGTCCTTGTCGATGTACCCGAAGGGGACCTCACCCGCGATCCCGAGCCGTACGATGCCCTGCGCCTTCAGCCGTTCGAGCAGGTCACCGCCCTTCTTGCCCGAGGCCTCGGCCACGCGGGTGCAGCCCGCGGTACCCAGGGTGCCGAGGGCGCCGAGAGCCGCGAGCCCGCCGAGCACCGACCGCCGGCCGGGTCTTCCCTCTGACCGGAATGTGTGTACGTCGTTCCCAAGTGGTGGAGCCATGGCGGCGCGGCTACCCAAGCGCTTCCCGGCTATGCACCCTGGTTTTCATGGCCGATCGATTCGTCACCGTCTCACTCGACAAGCGGGACGTGCACTGCACGGCCCGCCTCCTGACCGACCGCGCGCCCTTGACCTGCGAGGTGGTATGGCAGGCGCTGCCCCTCGCGGGCGACGTCTACCACGCCAAATACGCCCGCAACGAGATCTACGCCCTCTTCCCTCCCTTCGCCTCCACGGAACCCCCACTGGAAAACCCGACGGTCACCCCGATCCCCGGCGACCTCTGCTACTTCTCCTTCGCCGGCGCCGAGCTGGGCACGAAGGCCTACGGCTACGACCGCGAGGTCCGCCCCGGCACCACGGTGGTCGACCTGGCCCTGTTCTACGAGCGCAACAACCTCCTCCTCAACGGCGACGTGGGCTGGGTACCGGGGATCGTGTGGGGCCAGGTGGTGGAGGGGCTGGAGGTGATGGCGGAGGCCTGCAACGACCTGTGGCGGGCGGGGGCGGCGGGGGAGACGCTCAGTTTCCGGCGGGCTGCTTAGGTGATGTCTTGACCCTCACACGGTGTCAGGCGGTCAGCTCGGAGACATCATGTTCACCATCGGAGACTTCGCCCGGCACGGCCGCGTCTCGGTCCGGATGCTGCGGTCTCCTGTGCTGGGCCCTCAAGAGCCAGAGGGCGAACCGGGGTGGGGCACTGCCCTGCCCCAGAGTTCTTCGGCGTGCTCGGAGAATCGTGTGAACATGCCCGCATCGCTTTGCCGCCGCAGATGCAGCAGTGGTGAGTCATGGCCCACCAGCCGGGCCAAGTGCGGCGTCACGAGCGCGTCGTCGTCAAAGCGGAACACCGACAGCGACACGTGATTCACAGCGTCTTCCGCACTGCTGTAACGCGTCTCCAAGCCGGGCGCAGATCCGAGCCGCTCAAGGTGTTCCAGGGTGATCCGGATACGGGTGGACACGCTCAGGGCCATGTCTTCGATGGCCTCACGCTGGCGTGTTACCTCCCCTTCCGGATCGCCGAGGAGGAAGCGGACCTTCACGCCCGCTTCCGCCTTCCGGCGCAAGGTGTCGGCGAACTGCGGGATCTGAGTCCAGAAGAAATAGTTCGTGAAACCAGCCAGGAAGATCTCGGACTCGGCGCCTTCGACGAGGGCCGACCACACAGTCGAGGGGCAGGCCGAGCGATACGGGTAGCTGTGGATGATCTCGCGATCAGTGCCGGTCTTGATGCGGTTCGTAACGGTCTGCGGCCACAACATCTCTTCATTCACTCCCAACGCCCGCGCGGCGTCTTCGCGATTCCTTGCGTGCGGGGTCAGCTCGGCGTCCCCAAGCCATCGTTCCACCTGCTTTTGAGATACCCCCACCCGGTACGCCAACTGTCGCGGCGAAAGGCCTGCCTCCGTTAAGGCAGCCCGTAGAGCAGTGTTCAAAGTCAACCCCCGCGGTGCAGACATTTGGGCCTTCTTCGACCCTAGCGGCGAACAGCCCAACTGTCCTCAGTTCGCACGCTGATACGTCCACGAGGGGCAGCCACCATCCCGCCATGACCGAGCCGAAGCGATACCCAGGACAGCCCGTTGAGCTTCCGCTGGACCCGTGGCTTTACGACTGCCTGCCGGTACGCGGTTGCAAGGTCTGTGAGGCGTTGGCCAGAGAGCGGAACGCCGCCCTCATCAGCGGCGACACCTGGACCGCCTACAGGGTGGCTTCAGAGATCCGAGACCACCGCGACCACACGGTCACAGCGCTGCCTGAAGCGGACAAGCGGGCATGACCAGTCATAACGCACCGACCAATCACCCAGGCGCCTGGTTCCCCCGACTCAACCTCTGTCCGTCGGTGGTCTGTTCACTCCCACAACGGGCGGCCGGGCCAGCAGGGCCGACGCACTCCGGCGCATCGCAGAATCAGGCACCGGGGTGCCGCCTTCAAGGTCGGCACGAACGACGTACGCGAGTCCCCGGCGCTGGCCGTCGCCAGCCGACTGCACCAGCGGGGCGCCCACGTCACCGTGCACGACCCGCATGCGCTGCAGACGGCTGCGCAGCGGCACCCTGAGCTGGAGTACGCGGACACCGTGGAGGAGGCCACGAGGGGCGCCGACATCGTGGTGACCGGCACCGAGTGGCTGCGGTTCCGCGAGGTCGACCCTGCCGTGCTCACCGGTGTCGCGGCCCAGCGCATCGTTGTCGACCTGCGGAACGTCCTGGACGCGGAATGGTGGGTCGGTGCCGGATGGACGGTGCACCAGCTCGGTCGCCCCTCCCGTCGTCCGGCTTAGGCCGGATCGGCTTCCCGAGGCCGTATGCAAGGTCGCCGAGGAGGCCAGGGAGGCGATGCACGCGCTGCACGGCCTCCTGGAGCGGCGGACCGCCGTCCGCCGGGAGCGGCCGACGACGTGTTTCCCGTCGCAACGGAGCTGAGCAACGTCACACCGTTCCGGCCTCGTACAGTGCATGCGCCGCCCGCAGTACCAGATCATCCCGGTGCCGGGCCGCCACGAGCTGCATCCCCACCGGCAGCCCGTCCCCGTCCGTGCCCACCGGGACGGTCGCCGCGGGCTGCTGGGTGAGGTTGAAGGGGTAGGTGAACGGGGTCCAGCCCGTCCAGCGCCCGTATGCCGACCCCCGCGGTACCTCCACCCCCGCCTCGAACGCTGTCACCGGCAGGGTCGGAGTGACCAGGAGGTCGTAGCGTTCGTGGAAGCGGCCCATGCGGCGGCCGAGGTCCATGCGGGTGTCCACCGCGGCCAGGTAGTCGAGCGCGGTCAGCCGGGCGCCCTGGACGCAGATCTCGCGCAGGCCGGGGTCCAGCAG
The DNA here is from genome assembly GCF_000497445.1 of Streptomyces roseochromogenus subsp. oscitans DS 12.976. Lineage (NCBI taxonomy): Bacteria > Bacillati > Actinomycetota > Actinomycetes > Kitasatosporales > Streptomycetaceae > Streptomyces > Streptomyces roseochromogenus. Next base: position 6,173,165 of record NZ_CM002285.1, read on the forward strand.
CTGCCGCTTGCGCGGGGAGAAGCGTTCGGTGAGGCGGGCCGCGCCGCTGAACCAGAGGACGTGGAACGCCTCGACCGGCTCGCTGAAGTCGGGATCGGTCTCCTCGACGTACGCGCCCAGGTCGGCCAGCGAGGCCACCGCGCGCCGTACGGCCGACGCGACCGCCGGCTGGACCGCGACCTGTCCGCCCAGGGACGGGGAGTACGCCACGCGCAGGCCGTGCACGCCGCCCCTCAGGGCCTCCCTGAAGGACACCGGCGCGGGCGGCAGCGCCGACCAGTCGCGGGCGTCCGGCACGCCGATCACGTCCAGCAGCAGGGCCGCATCCGCCGCGTCCCGGGTCATCGGGCCCGTGTGCGACAGCGTGCCGAACGGGCTCGACGGGTACAGCGGCACTCGGCCGTACGTCGGTTTCAGGCCGAAGATGCCGCAGAACGCGGCCGGGATGCGAATGCTGCCGCCGCCGTCCGTGCCCAGCGACAGCGGGCCCGCGCCGAGCGCGACCGCCGCCGCGCTGCCCCCGCTGGAGCCGCCGGCGGTGCGGGAGGGGTCGTGCGGGTTGCGGGTCACGCCGGTGAGCGGCGAGTCCGTCACGCCCTTCCAGCCGAACTCGGGCGTTGTCGTCTTGCCCAGGAACACCGCGCCGTGTTCGCGCAGCCGGGCCACCGAGGGTGCGTCCTCGTCCCAACTCCCTTGCTCGGCAATGGTTGTCGAGCCTCGTAGGGTCGGGTGGCCGCGCATCAGGAGGATGTCCTTGACGGTCACCGGTACCCCGTCGAGCAGCCCGGCCGGCTCACCGCGCCGCCAGCGCTCCGCCGACTCCCGGGCCCGGGCCAGTGCGTCCTCCTCGGTGAGCCGCACGAACGCGTTCACCTCCGGCTGGATCCGCCGGGCCCGTTCCAGCGTCTGTTCGGTCGCTTCCAGCGGGCTGAACTCGCCCTTGCGGTACCCGTCGAGGAGCTGGACGGCGGTCAGGTCGGTGAGTTGCATGCACCCTCCTGGTGGATCAGTGGCCCGGGACGTAGCCGCGTTTCTTGTCGACCACGTTCACCAGTGATCTGCCCGCCGCCCAGCGCTCGTACAACTCCACGAACTGCGCGCCCAGTTCATCCCGCCAGCCGACCGTGTCACCGCTCATGTGCGGGGAGATGATCAGACCGGGCAGGCCCCAGAGCGGGCTGTCCTCGGGGAGGGGTTCGGTGCTGAAGACGTCCAGCGCGGCGCCCGCGATCCAGCGGTGGGTCAGCGCGTGGGCGAGGACGTCCTCGTCGACGAGCTGGCCGCGGCCGACGTTGATGAAGAAGGCCGAGGGCTGCATGACGCCGAAGCGGTGGGTGTCGAACATACGGTTCGTCTGATCGGTGAGCGGCGCCGCCGCGATCACCCAGTCCGCGCGGGACATCAGCCGGTCCAGGTCGGCCGGGCCGTAGACGCCCGTGCGCGGGACCCGGCCGACCAGCGCCGCCGTCACGCCGAGCGCCTTCAGGGTCCGTACGATCGCCCGGCCGATCGGGCCCGAGCCGACCACGCACGCGCGCGTGCCCGCCACCCGACGGCCCTCCCGGTGCCGCCAGCTCCGCTCCCGCTGCAGTTCCAGCGTGCGCGGGAGATCCTTGGCGACCGCGAGCACGAGCGCCGCCACGTACTCGGCGATCGGCTGGTCGAAGATCCCCCGCGCGTTGGTCACCACCGTGTCGGACGAGGCGAGTTCCGGGCACATCAGATGGTCCACGCCCGCGCTCGCCGTGTGCACCCAGCGCGGCCTCGGCCCGTCCCCCGGCCATGCCTCGCGCACCGCGTGCGAGCTGAAGTCCCAGATCAGGAGGGCGTCCGCCGCGGGCAGCCGCTCGGCCAGGTGCGCCGCGTCCGTGTGGATGATCCGGGCGCGGCCGGTGAGCCTGCCGAGCCGGGGCGGAGGCTCGGCATCCAGGACGAGCAGGGTGGGGAGGGTCGTCATACGGGGCGGCTCCCGGCGTCTGACATACGCGGTGACGTGCGCGGTGACATGCGCGGATTGACCACGCTCGCACCCGAATCTACCTTCGTCAACACGGGCGTACTCGCCGCCCTTTGCCCTTGGTCGTTCCCGTGTGAGGCGGTACCTGCCATGGACGTCACCTTTCTCGGCGGCCCCCGCCCCCAGCGGGGTGTCGGGGTGGTCGCCCCTTTTGACTTCGCCCTCGACCGTGAGCTGTGGCGATGGGTGCCCGACGAGGTGTCGCTGCATCTGACCCGGACCCCGTTCGTGCCGGTCGAGGTGAGCCTGGACCTGGCCCGGCTGGTCAGCGAGCACGAGACCCTCGGCGACGCCGTGCGCGCGCTGACCGCCGTCGCGCCCGAGGTCGTCGCCTACGCCTGCACCTCCGGCAGCTTCGTCGGCGGGGTCACCGGCGAGCGGGCGATGCGCGCGGCGATGAGCCTGGCCGGGGCCCCGCCCTCGGTGACGACCTCCGGGGCGCTGCTGGACGCGCTGGCCGAGCTGGGCGTACAGCGGCTCGCGCTGGTCACGCCGTACACGGTGTCCGTCACCCGGGCGCTGGAGGAGTTCGTCGCCGAGGCCGGCGTCCAGGTCACCGGGTGCGCCTTCATGGGGCTGACCGGGGAGATCTGGCGGGTGCCGTACCGGGACGTCGTGGCCATGGCGCGGGAGGCGGTCCGCCCCGGCAGCGCCGACGCGCTCTTCATCTCCTGCACCAATCTGCCGACGTACGACGTGATCCCCCAGCTGGAGGCCGAGCTGCGCATCCCGGTGCTGTCCGCCAACCAGGTCACGATGTGGGCGGCGCTGCGCCGGCTGGGTACCCGAGCCGTGGGGCCGTATCAGGCGCTGCTGGACGAGGCGGCACGTGGGTGGCCCCCGGTGCTGCCGCAAGAGACGCAGGAACGCCAGGAAGGGCCGTCATGACCGCACTCGGATTCCTCTACCCGGGCCACTCCGCCGAGGACGACTATCCACGCATCGAGCAGCTCCTGGGCAGCGACATCCGGGTGGACCTGGTCCACACCGACATCGGCGAGGACGCGCACCGGGTGGCGGCGCTGCGCGAGATGGGCTCCGCCGAGCGGCTCGCGGCGGGCCTGGAGACCCTGCGGCTGACGGGCGCCGAGACGGTGGTGTGGGCGTGCACCAGCGGCGGGTTCGTGCACGGCTGGGAGGGCGCGCAGGAGCAGGTGCGCACGCTCGCCCGGCTGGCCGGGATGCCCGCGTCGTCGACGTCGTTCGCCTTCGTGCACGCGGCCCGGGAGATCGGGGTACGGCGGGTGGCCGTCGGGGCGACCTACCCGGAGGACATCGGCGGGCTGTTCGCGGACTTCCTGCGGGCCGGCGGTCTGGAGGTGGCCGGGGTGCGCTCCTCGGGGATCATCACGGCCGCGGAGGTCGGCACATGGGGCGAGGAGGACGTGCTGACGCTGGCGCGGGCCGCGGACGTCCCCGACGCGGAGGCGGTACTCCTCCCGGACACGGCCCTGCACACGGCCGCGTATCTGCAGCTGCTGGAGAAGGCCCTGTCCAAGCCGGTGCTCACGGCCAACCAGGTGACGGTGTGGGAGGGGCTGCGGCTGGCCGACCGGCGGGTGAACGCGCCCTCACTGGGGACGCTGTTCACGAGAGAGCCGATCATCCAGGTCTGAGGCGCCGATTCGTCCAGGTCTGATCCGGGAATAAGCGGAGACTGTCTCCTGTTACGGCCTCGCAGGACACCCCACGCCGCGAAAACAGGAGGCTCACACCGTGTCGGCAGACGAGGCAGACGAAATCCGGGGCACTACGCACGGGACCGCCCCCGTCCCCCTCTCCGTACTGGACCTGGTGACCGTCGGCGCGGGCAGTACCGCCGGCGACGCGCTGCGCACCAGCGTGGCGCTGTCCCGGTTCGCCGAGGCCCGCGGCTTCCACCGGTACTGGGTCGCCGAGCACCACTCCATGCCGGGCGTCGCCTCCTCCTCGCCCGCGGTGATCCTCGCCCACCTCGCCGCCCACACCGAGCGCATACGGCTCGGCTCGGGCGGTGTGATGCTGCCCAACCACGCCCCGCTGGTGATCGCCGAGCAGTTCGGCACGCTGGAGGCGATGGCGCCGGGGCGGATCGACCTGGGCCTCGGGCGGGCGCCGGGCACGGACGGGGCCACGGCCGCGGCCCTGCGCCGCAGCGACACCCGGAACGAGGGCGCCGACGACTTCCCGCAGCAGCTGGCGGAACTCACCCGGTTCCTGGACGACGACTTCCCCGACGGGCATCCGTACCGCCGCATCCACGCGATCCCCGGCCCCGTCCAGGCCACCGCCCCCGGCGGCGTCCAGTCCCCGCACCGCCCGCCGGTCTGGCTGCTCGGCTCCTCCGGCTTCAGCGCCCGGCTGGCCGGCATGCTGGGCCTGCCGTTCGCCTTCGCGCACCACTTCTCCGCGCAGAACACCATCCCGGCCCTGGACCTGTACCGGCAGACCTTCCGCCCCTCGGAGGTCCTCGACGAGCCGTACGCCCTGATCGGCGTCTCCGCCCTCGCCACCGACGACGAGCGTGAGGCCCGCCGCCAGACCCGGGCGATGGCCCTGAACATGCTCCGGCTGCGGACCGGCCGACCCGGACTCTTCCCCGACCCGGACGACGCCGAGAAGCACGAGTTCAACCCGATGGAGGAGGAGTTCGTCACCTCCTGGACGTCCAACATCGTGCACGGCACCGCCGACGAGGTCCGCTCCGGCCTGGACGAGCTGCAGAAGCGCACGGGCGCGGATGAGCTGATGCTCGTCTCCCACGCCCACCGCGGCGAACTGCGCCTGCGGTCCTACGAGTTGATCGCGGATGCCTACGGATTGCCGACCGCGTAGGTCTGCGCGCCGAGGAGTTCGGAGATACGATCTGGCGGCACCGGGCGGGAGTACAGCCAGCCCTGGCCGGTGTCGCAGCCGATCCGGCGCAGCCGGCTGGCCTGGGCCGAGGTTTCCACGCACTCGGCGGTGACGGTGATGCCGAGCCGGTGGGCGAGCTGGATCATCGCCTCTACGACGACCTCGTCGGCCGGGTTGGGCGCGAGCGCCCGCGCGTCGCCCTCGTACTGGAAGCCGCGGACGAAGGACCCGTCGAGTTTGAGTGTCGAGACTGGCAGCCGGCTGAGGTAGGCGAGGTTGGAGTAGCCGGTGCCGAAGTCGTCGATGGCGATGCCGACGCCCATGTCGCTGAGCGCCTGCAGGGCCTGCAGGGGGCGGCCGGCCGAGCCCATCACCGCGGACTCGGTCAGCTCCAGCTGCAGCAGATGAGGGGCGAGCCCGGTCTCGGCGAGGGTCTGCGCCACGTCGGCCACCAGGTCGGAGTCCCACACCTGCCGTACGGCCACGTTGACGCTGACGAAGATGGGCGGCTCCTCGGGGTGGTCGAGCTGCCAGCGGCGGGCCTGGCGGCAGGCTGTGTTCAGCGCCCAGCGGCCGAGCTGCACGATCGAGCCGTCCTCCTCGGCCAATCCGATGAACCGATTCGGCGTCAGTGTGCCGAACTGAGGATGATTCCAGCGGATCAACGCCTCGACGCCGCTGAGCCGTCCGTCCTCCATGCCGACCAACGGCTGGTATTCGAGCGCGAATTCGCCACGGTCGATGGCGGGGCGCAGTGTGGACGACAGGGCCTGACGGGTCATCCGGTGCGCGTTGCGCTCAGGGTCGAACAGGGTCCAGCGGGCCTTGCCGTCGGCCTTCGCCCAGTACAGCGTCGTATCGGCCGCCTGCATCAGACCGGTGGCCGTCGTACCCGCCGCGTGGCGCTCCACGACCCCGATCGACGCCGTCAGGGACAGCCGTTGGCCCGCCAGGTCGAAGGGGGGCTCCAGGGCCGTGAGTGCCGACTCGGCCAGCTCCGCGAGCTGTTCGGTGCCGGTGGAGTCCTCCACGAGCAGCGCGAACTCGTCGCCGCCGAGCCGGGCCACCAGCGGGGTGACGGCGCGGGCGTAGCCGGCCTCGTCGGCCACCCGGGTCAGGCGCTCGGCGACGGCCGCGAGCAGCCGGTCGCCGACGCGGTGGCCGAGGGTGTCGTTGACGGCCTTGAAACCGTCCAGGTCCAGATAGCACAGGCCGATCCGGCCGGTGCCGCTCTGCTCGTACGACTCCGCCTCCAGCGCGGCCGTCAGCCGCTCGAAGAACAGCGTGCGATTGGGCAGCCGGGTCACCGGGTCGTGCATCTGCAAGTGCCGCAGCCGCGCCTGGAGTTCGCGGCGGGCGCTGACGTCGGCGGCGGACAGCAGCACCGCGGGCTCCTCGTCGCCGAGCGGGCCGACGGTGACCTGCACCCACACCGAGTGCCCCTCGGGGTGTTTCAGCCGGCGGGTGCAGCGCAGCCGGGCCTGCCTGCCGCGCAGGACCTCGCGGTAGGCGTGCCAGCTCCGGGTGTCCGAGGCCAGGTCCACCAGGTCGGCGGCGACCCGCCCGGTGAGTGTGTCCGGATCGGTGCCGAGCAGCTCGCCGAAGGCCGCGTTGGCGGTGGCGACGTGTCCGGTGCGGTCCACGACGGCCATGGCGAGCGGGGCTGTCGCGAAGACACGGTGGTAGGTGGTGTGGTCACTGTCTGTGACGGCTGACCGGTCGAGGTCTGCCGCGGGCGTCGGCCCTTCGGACGTTCCGCTCACCGCTCGCTCCCGCAGTGCACTCGATCTGTGTCCGTGCCTGTCCGTGCCGGAAAGTGTGCCGATCATAGAGGCTGGCCCCGGGCCCTTCCAGCCACTCTCCAGTGTCCCGGACCGGACACGGTTTCTGACAGATCGTTTCTGCCCGCGCGTGGGCCCGTTCTTCAGGCCCCCGACCAGTTGTGACGTTCCGTGAGTGTTTCGGGGTGTCGAGCGCCGGAGCGCGCGGGCGCGCCCTACGGCGCACTCACCCTACTGGTGCAGATAAACAGGGCATAGCGCGACACAAACCAACAATCTGGATGTGGGTCCCGCGAACCGCGTCCGGAGGTCGAGTCCGTGCCCAAGCTGCGCAGCACCGCCGCCGTGTGCACCACGCTGTCGGCGCTCGCCGCCACCTCGATGCTCACCGGACGCTCGGCCGCCCAGCCCTTCTCCATCATCCCCTGCGCCCTGCACCGCACCGACGCCCACCACTCCGAGGGCGTCGACACCTGGAACCCGGACTACACGCGCCCGACCCGCCCGCTCGACGCCGTGCTGATCTTCCTCTCCTTCCCGGACGGCACCCCGCACGCCACGCCGACCGAGCTGACGGCCGATCACTTCCCCGCTACCAGCCGCTACTTCGAGCAGGCCTCCTACGGCAGGTTCACGCTCCGGCCGCACCCGCTGCGGCACTGGCTGCGCATGCCCCGGCCGTCCACGGCGTACCGCGTGAAGCGGGACTGGAGCGTGGAGGACCGGGCCGCCTATCTGCGCGACGCGTTCGCCGCCGCCGACAAGGAGGTCGACTTCTCCCGCTACCAGCTGGTGTACTTCGTCGCCGACCCGGACGCGCCCGGCGTCGACTCCGACGCCACGAAGGTCGTGAACCTCGACACGCCCACGCACGTGGACGGCACGGACATCCACCGCGTCGTCACCGTGTTCGAGAAACACCCGCCCGACCGGCTCGTCCTCGCCCATGAGACCGGGCACGTCTTCGACCTGCCCGACCTCTACCACCGCCCGGACGACGGCAAGGGCGACTGGGACACCTACGTGGGGGACTGGGACCTGATGGGCAGCCAGTTCGGGCTCTCCCCGGACCTGTTCGCCTGGCACAAGTGGCGGCTGGGCTGGCTGGATCCGCGCCAGGTGATGTGCGTGCACGGCACGGGGCCGACCCGGCTGACCCTGGAGCCGCTGGAAGCCGGCCCGGGGGTACCGGTGCGGGGCGCGGCGGGCGCCCCGGCCTTCGGCCTCGGGCACGGTGTGAAGCTGGCCGTCGTCCGCACCGGGCCCGACAGCGCCCTGGCCTTCGAGGTGCGCGACTCGGCCGGGAACGACAGCGCCGGGTGCCGGCAGGGGGTGCTGGTGTACCGGATCAGAAGCGGGGCGGAGTCCGGCGGCGGCCCCGTGGAGGTCGTCGACGCCCACCCGCACACCCAGGCCTGCTGGGAGAACTCGGTCTACCCACCCCTCGCCGACGCCCCGGTCGCCCTCGGCGAAAGCTTCACCGTGCCCGGGGAGGGCGCCCGGGTGGAGGTGGAGGGGAGGACGGATTCGGGGGCGTGGACGGTGCGGATCACGCCGGGGGTGAAGGGCTGACACCGAGTGTCTCGAATGTCCTGTGTATACGAGAACGGCGGGCCTGATTCTTTCGAATCGGACCCGCCGTCTTTCACGCGCGTGCGCCGCCAGGGACTCGAACCCCGGACCCGCTGATTAAGAGTCAGCTGCTCTAACCAACTGAGCTAGCGGCGCCTGCTGACGTCGTAGACCTTAGCATCCTGGTCGGCGGGAGGAAAAATCGATATGCGTACGGCCGCACGGGCGGCTCGTACGGCCGCCCAGAGGACGACTTCAGGCCCGGGCAGCCAGGGGTGACGGGTGTCCGGGGCGACCAGCCAGCGTGACGCGCCGGGGGCGTCGCCACCGGCCGGAGCCGGGACGGTCACCGCGTCCCCCGTGCCGTGGCACAGCAGCGGCGGCACCGCCTCCGCACGGTGCGAGCCCCACTCCTCCCACGCCAGCAGCGACGGCAGCCGCTGGGCCGTACCCGGTGCTGCGAACAGCAGCACACGGCCGCGGAACGCAGCGACCGGGCCCGAGCCCGGGCCGTCGTCCCACAGCCGGTCCAGCATTCGGCGGCCGAAGATCGCCGGCGCGCTCACCACGTCGAAGACGGTGCCGCAGGGCAGGACGACCGGGGTGTGCGGGCGCTCCTCCCACAGAGCCCGCGTGCTCCGCGGATACGTTCCCGCCGAGGCGAGCCAGTCGGCGCCGTCGGAGGTGACTCGGGTGACGTTCGGTGCGCTGCTCATGACACTCACATGTACCGGGTGTGAGCGGACCGTTCTTCTGAGTTGCCGAAAAACGGGACAGGGAGGGCAGCGGAGGAGTATCTTGCCCGCCCGGCATATGCCGGACGGGTTTACTCGTGGGGGTTGCCCCGCCGGGCGGGGTGGTGCGGGGCGGGGGTGGTGCGGGCGCGGCGTCACACGGGGTCGGCGGACGTGCGTCCTTCGGTGTTCCCCTGCATCAGATCCCGCCCGAACTCGACCATCTTCTTCGCGTAGTCCTCGGTCCACTCCGCCTGCTCAGCGATGTCCGCCGGGGTCAACCGGTCGAATCTGCGCGGGTCGGAGAGTTGGGCCGCCGCGATGGCCTGGTACTCCACGGCCCGGTCGGCGGCCGCGCGGAATGCCTGGGTCAGCTCCGTGGCCCGGGCCAGCAGCGCCCGCGGATCCTCGATCGACTCCAGGTCGAAGAAGTGCTCGGGATCGGCGGCCGCCTCCGCGGGCTCGAAGATCAGGGGCGCGGGGCGTAGCCGCGGTTCGTTACGACGCGGCGTGGGCTCCGCCATGTCTTGTCCTCCTCGTACGGTTCGCTGGGCACCGCCTTCAGGTGGGCCACCGTCCATTGTCCCGCGCCCCCGCAAGGGCTGTCGGGGGCGACGTACGATCGCCCGCTCAGCCGGTGTTCCGGTCATGACCGCCAGCTCACGCGGTGTTCGGCCAGGTGGGCCAGTACCGCGTGGTTCGCCTCCCAGCCGTCCGGGAACTTCACCAGCGTGCCCAGCTGGACCGGTTCCGTGGACGGGTAGTCGTCCAGGAGGTCGCCGACGCCCGCGCGGCAGACGACGATGCAGGCGTGGCGGTGGCGGGAGGCCAGGACGCACAGGCGGCCGGTCTCCAGGTGGAACGCGGTGGCGTCGGGGCGGCCGGAGAGCGGGTGCAGGACGACCGTGATGTCGTACTCCCGGCCCTGAAGGCGGTTCGCGGTGTCGACCGTGACGTCCGCCACGCCCAGTTCGGCGAGCGCCGCGCGGACCGCCGCCGCCTGGTCGCGGTGGGCCGTGCCGACGGCGATGCGGGCGGGGGTCAACGGCAGGGGCTCCTCGGGCGCACGCTCCGACGTCGCCGCGCCCTCGCGGTCCAGCAGGCGGCGTACGACCTGCGCCACCGCGCGGACCGCCTCGGGGTCCGTACGCGGGGTGTGCCGGGCGGGCAGCTCCAGCAGGCCCCAGCCGGATTCCGCGGCCTCGTCGATCACCCGGTCGGGGCCGGAGCCGTCCGACGGGACGGCGAAGGCGAGGCTGCGGTCGCCGTGGCCGGTGCCGCTGCGGAAGGGGGTGTACGGGTAGAACGCGTCGGAGACCAGCGGCGCCGCTGACGCGGGCAGCCGCCAGGAGACCGGGAGGCGGTGCTGCGGCAGGCCGGGGTTGTGGGCCAGCAGGGTGGTCACGGCGGAGGCCGAGGGGTCGTACGACAGGCCCGCCCACTGCTCGCTGCCGACGATCGCGAACGGGTCCAGCTGACCGGGGTCGCCCACGAACAGCGCCCGTTCGAACAGGCCGGCCACGGCCAGCAGCGAGTCGGAACGCATCTGGTACGCCTCGTCCACGATCGCGTGCCGCCAGGGCTCGCCGGCCTTCACATGCGCCCACTTCGCCGCCGTGGACAGCACGACCGGCAGGCCGTTCAGGTCGGCGGCCTTCGCTGACGTACGGACCTGCGGCAGGTCGTCCAGCGCCTTGTCGTAGGCGTCGGTGTCGCTGCTGTGCAGGCGGCCCACCGGCAGGTCCGGGTTCTTCTCGGCGAGCCGCAGGACGAGGTCGTCCACCTGGGCGTTCGTCTGTGCCACGACCATCAACGGGCGGCCCGCTTCCGCCAGTTCGAGGGCCGCGCGGACCACGAGCGTCGACTTGCCGGCGCCCGGCGGGGAGTCGACGACCACACCCCGCTCGGTGCCGTGCAGCGTGTCGTGGAGGATCGCGTCGGTGGCGCGGGCGGCAGCGGCTCCGGGGTCGAAGTCGACCGTCGTCACAGCAGGTCCTCCTCGGTCACGGTGTCGGGGACCTCCGGTACGGCCTCGCCCGGCGGGCCGCCGTGCGTCCACGGTGTCTCCTCCGGGTCGGGGAGCTTCGCGCCGCCGCGCTGCTCGTGCTCGAAGAGGGTGAAGCAGACCCGGTCGCCCTTCTCCGGCACCGAACCGGGCTCCGGCTCCTTGCCCCGGCCCATCTTGTCCAGGAGGCGGAGGACCAGCACACCTTCGGCTTCGTATCCGACGAACTCCGCCGACTGCGGCTTGCCGCCCGGCGAGCGGTACACTTTCGCGCGCTCCGCCAGATGCGGCCGGTCGTCCGTCCGGACCGTCACCAGCGGGCGCGGGCTCGGCCGCTTGCCCTCGCTGTACGCGAGGACGACATCGGTGACCTCGCCCGCGAACGCCTCCCCGGCCAGCCGCCGGCCCGCCATCACCAGCGGGTCGTCCAGGGCCTCCTGTGCCTCCAGCCGGGCCTGTTCGCGCTCGCGCGTGGCCAGCTTGTTCGCCGCCGTCACCGCGTCGTCCCGGCGTGGCTGCGGGGGCTCGCCGGCCAGTACCCGGTCGCGGTGGCCGGTGAAGGACCAGCGGTCGCGGGTCCAGCGCTCTTCGACATGCGCCCCCTGCGGCAGCGCCCGCAGCAGATCCAGCCCCCGCCACACCGCGTCCCAGGTGGGCAGGGTGTGGCCGGCCACCAGGTCGCGGATCTCCCGCTCGGCCGCCGTGAGCGCGGCCAGCCGGTCGTCGGCGGCCAGGGCGTCCTCGGCGGCGGCGAGGGCGCCGCGCGCACGGTCGTAGCGCTCGATCGCCGGGGCCAGCAGCTTGTTGTCGAACGCCGGGTCGGTGGCGGGACCGGCCGGCGGGCACAGCAACTGGCCGGCGGGGTCCCGGGCCAGCTCGGCCCGGCGCGCGGCCTCGGCGCCCGAGACGCTCTCCGGGGGGTCGATCCAGGCGAGCAGCGCGCCCAGATGCTGGTCCTCCAGACCGGACTGGCCGGTCGCCCAGTGCCGGGAGAGCACATCGGTCAGGGCGAGGAGGAGGGAGGAGCCGGGGACCCGGGACCGCTCGCCGTAGTGGGTCAGCCAGCGGCCGAGCAGCGGCACCCGGGGCGGCGCCGGATAGGGCGCCTCCGGGTCCTGCTCGGCCGTACGGCGAAAGCGCATCGAGCGGCCGAGGAGCCGGACGAAGTCCAGGCCCGCGCGGCTCGGCACGATCAGCTGGGGCGCGTCCGAGCACAACTCCACCTCGACCTTGACCCGCTTGCCGGTCTCCGGGTCGGTCTCGGTGCGCTCGGCCGCCTCCACGGACTCGGCGTAGGAGTCGATGTACGGCAGGGCCACGTCCGCGAGGTCGGCGAGGAACGTGAAGCGCAGATCGCGGTCGCGCGGCTGCGGCACGACCAGCAGGCGCGGGGTGTCCCGGTCGGTGCCGACCAGCGCGCCGAGCGGGGCGCCGGCCTCACCGGCGGTGGTGAGCGGCACGAACACCAGCGGGCGCTCGGACAGATGCCGGTGCCGGACCGTCGCGGCGGGCTGGGCACGGCCGCTGCTGACGGCCTCGAGCCGGGCGAGGGTGGCGATCAGGGACACAGGGCCGCCACCTCCGCTTCCGCGCGCGCGCGT
>NZ_CM002285.1:6185809-6186425 GCF_000497445.1 Streptomyces roseochromogenus subsp. oscitans DS 12.976
CCTCGCGGGAACGTTCCCGGCAGTGGAAGGCCAGTTCGCACGCGGACAGGCACTCGGGCGCGTACGTCGCCGGGACCGCCGCCACGGCCGCCGTCAGCTCCTCGGCGCTCCGGTCCGGCGCGAAGCACATGCCCCCCGGCAGTGCCTCGGCGATCTCCTCGATCCGGGTGAGCCGGGCCAGCTGGCGGGCGGTGACCGCGCGCTGCTTGCGGACGTCGACGGCGGAGCCCGCGGCCAGGTTGGAGAAGTCCTTCGGGCACACCAGCAGCACCCGGTGACGCACGCGCGGGGCGGGAGCCTCTTCCTGGGTGAGCCGGGCGGCGACCTCCTCCAGGGCGAGCACGTACACCGCCGCCTGCCGGGCCGCCGCGCCGACCTTGGCCGGGTCCGCCGAACCGTCCAGCATCGGGAAGGACTTGATCTCCACCACCGACCAACTGCCGTCCGGGTGCACCACCACCGCGTCCGGCTCCAGGAAGGCGAGCGAGCCGGCCACGTCGAGCGCCAGCATCGGATGGTCGAGGAGCGTCCAGCCGCCCGCGCGCGTGGCCTCGCGCAGCGCCAGCGCCGTACGCGCGGTACGTCCCTCGGGGCCGTGCGCGGTCAGGTCGGGCAC
>NZ_CM002285.1:6186525-6189123 GCF_000497445.1 Streptomyces roseochromogenus subsp. oscitans DS 12.976
CGGCCTTCACCCGAGCCTCGAACGCGTTGCCCCGGGTCAGCGCGAACTGTGACTGCCCGAAACCGGACGGTGCGCCCAGCGCGCTCGCCAGCCGCGCCTTGTCCACCCCGGCGCCGTCCAGGATCGCCCGCCGCGCGCACCCCGGGTTCGCGGCCAGCGCCGCGAGGGCACGCGCGTCCAGGGCCTTGGCCGGTACGTCGGGACCGCGCAGCTCAGCGAGCCGGCGCCGGAGCCCCTTCTCCCGCGTCGCTGGGGGAGGCGTCCGCTTCGGCCCCGGCGTCGAGCTGCGACTCGCGCTGCCGTGGAATTCGCTCACCCGCGGAAGTCTGGCATCCGCCACTGACAATCGGGGAGGCGGTGCCGCCCGCGACGGCTGCGCCGCGCGGGAACAGACGGGACCGGAGCAGGTCCAGAACCCGCGTCACGCGCGGCGCCAGCAGGAAGCCGACGCCCATCACGGCGACACCCGCGACCGCGTCGAGGAAGTAGTGGTTGGCGGTGCCCATGACCACCAGTGCGGTGCCCAGCGGATAGACCACGCCAAGGATCTTCGCGAGGCGGGTGCCGCCGTGCCGCCACAGCATCACCCCGCACCACAGCGCCCAGCCGACGTGCAGACTCGGCATCGCCGCGTACTGGTTGGTCATCCCGCCCATGCCGCGCGGCGCGCTCGCGTCACCGCCCCACCAGCCGTACGAGCTGTAGTGCGCCATGGTGTCCACGAAGCCGTGCCCGGCGGCGAGCAGCCGGGGCGGGCAGGTCGGCACCAGCGTGAAGCCGATCAGGCCGATGAACGTGGAGGTCATCAGCCAGGTGCGGGCCCGCCGGTAGTGCTCGGCGCGGGCCCGGAACAGCCAGATGAGGAGGGCGGGCGTGACCAGGTAGTGCAGCGAGGCGTACCAGAAGTCCGCCGGTACCCCGAGCCAGGGCTCGCGCGTGAACAGCCGGTTGAGCGGGTGCTCGGCGTTGAGGTGCAGGGTCTGTTCAAGGCGCAGGATCGCCAGACCGTGGTCGACGGCGCTGTGCACGTCACCGCGCGCGAGGAGACGGCCGGCCGAGTAACAGCCGTAGACCAGGAGGATCAGGGGCAGCTCGGTCCACCAGCGCAACCGGGTACGCGGGACCCCCTCGGTGCCCGGTGTCTCGGTCTGCGGCATCCGATCGCCCGCCCCCTTCGGCTGTGCTGTTGCGGTGCGCCCAGGTGGGCGACCGTGCCACTTTACGGCGTCCGTTTACGGCGCCCGTATGTCGCCCATGAGGGCCCTCCGGCCCACAAAGACGCCGAGATCGCCCGCCGGGTTGCCCCGAACGGGTGTGAGCGATGATGGAGAAGTCCTCTCTTTTTGTTCTTGTGGCGTCTGTGTGGCGTCCCGCTCCCGGAAGGTCTCCCATGGCACCGCGCATCCTGCTGGCCCGGCACGGACAGACGGAATGGTCGCTGTCCGGCAAGCACACCGGCAGGACCGATGTGCCGCTGCTGGAGGAGGGCCGGCGGGGAGCCAAGCTGCTCGGCGAGCGACTGCACCGCGCTCCGCTGGACGGGCTGCCTGGGGTGGAGGTGCGCACCAGTCCGCTGGCACGCGCGCGTGAGACGTGCGAACTGGCCGGCTTCGGCGACCGTGCCACCACCTGGGACACGCTCATGGAGTGGGACTACGGCGCCTACGAAGGCATGACGCCGGCCGAGATCCAGGCCGTGCGGCCGGGGTGGCTGATCTGGCGGGACGGGGTGCCGGAGGGCGAGAGCATCGCCGACGTCTCCGCGCGTGCGGACGAGGTGGTGGCGTGGGCACGGTCCGCGGACCGGGACGTGCTGGTCTTCGCCCACGGCCACATTCTTCGCTCCATAGGCGCCCGCTGGCTGGGCCTGCCGCTGGACTTCGCCGCGCGGATACGCCTGAACCCGACGTCCCTGTCCGTCCTTGGCTGGGCTTACGGGGAGCCGGCGATCGAGAGCTGGAACGACATGGGGCACTTGGCGGGCTGACCCGGTGGCCGGTGCGGGGCTGGGCGGCGGTCGGGCCGCTTGCCGGTGCTTGCCGGGTGCCGCTCTCTGCGGGACGGGCGCCGCCTGGGGGTCCCCCCAGGCCCTTAAGGCACTGGGGGAGGCACGACTCTGCCCGCAGCTACGGCGCTATGGCAGCTACGGCGCTATGAAGGCGACGGCACTGCTACGCCCTCCCCGTTCTCGGCGTTCTCGGCACAGAAGCATGCCGGTCAAGGAACTCCGACACCCCCGACGCCCGCCGGTGCGGCAGCAGCACTCGCGCCGTCCCCGCCAGCATCCCCTGGATGCGGGAGGACTGGACCTGGTCCAGCAAGGACAGCACCTGCAAGCCGGCGGCAGCCGCCTCGTCGGGGCGGCCCTCACGGGCGAGATCGTCCGCCAGTTCCGCCATGTACAGCGCGATGTTCCGCGTGAAGTGCGGATCCTGCAGATGCGCCGCCCGGCGCGCGTGCCGGGACGCGCGCCGCCAGTCGCCCAGCATGGACCAGCACTGCGCCTCGAGCCCCTCCAGTTCGGCCTCTCCGTAGAAGCTCATCCACTCGGGGTCGGTGTCCGAGCGGCCCCGCGCGAAGAGGGCGTGCGCCCGGGCG
>NZ_CM002285.1:6189171-6199928 GCF_000497445.1 Streptomyces roseochromogenus subsp. oscitans DS 12.976
CTCAGCGTGGCGGCGGCCATGGTGGCGCTTCCGCCGGTCATGAATGCGCGACGCAGCACGTCGCTCTCCTCGTGGTTCAGGTGGTCGTTCGCGTACGGCTCGTGCGGGTCCTGCACATCCGGTGTGTCATACGGTTCGAACGCCCCCGGCGTCTCACCCGCCCCCTGACGCCCATGGGTGATGAGCGCCTCGGGCGCGTCCGCCGCCGTACGCGCCGCGCGGCCGCGCACGGATGAGCGCGGCGCGAACCCGAGGTCGGTGAGCGTGCGACCGGGGAACATGTGCAGGAACACCCGTTCGTAGGCGTAGTTCGGGCAGCGGATCTCGCCCGCCTCGACCCTTCCGACGTAACGGGCGTCACAGCTCACCCGCTCACCGATCTCGCGCGCGGCGCGCCGTACGAGCGCCGCGAACTCGGCCGGTGAACGCCTGCCGCGCAGTTGCCGGAAGGCGAGGTTGGGCCGGGGTGGCCGTTCGGGCTGTGACGAGGTCACGGTTGACGACGCCATGGCCGGGTCCTCTCGTGCGAACCGTCGAACCATGCCGGATCCGGGACGGATTCGGGACGAGTTGTCCGAGTGGCGCCCTGGTTCCGGCGGGCATGAACGTACCTGCTGTGAAGGACCCGCCACGCTGTGTTTAGCTACAAACCGGATATCTCATCCATGATCTGCCATGAAGTGCCATCCTTTGCGGCGCACTTGTGCCGTAGCCGTTGACGCGCTCGTGCGTTGGACTCCATGGACCGCAACAGGGCTGTGTGGTGGAGGCCGGCATGGAGACCAGCCAGAGCAACGAACCTTGTACGCCGCCGTCGTCACCTCCGTCGCCGCCGTCGTCCGAGGAGGACCCGGCGGCCTGTGACCTCGTGACGGTGCCGGCCCGGCAGGGCCTCGAGGCGGTCGACATCCTGCGGCGCGGCGCCGGCGACGCGGTGGGGCCCGTGCTGCACGACGGCGGCTGTGCCACCCTCGGCTTCCTGGTCCCGGCCGGCACGGCGGCCTGCTGGGACGTGCCCGGCAGCACCTGCACGGAGACGGACGGACGCGGACTCACACCGAACCCCGAGCCACCGGTGGAGGGCTCCGACTGGCTGCTGCCGCCCGGCGACGCCGACCTCGCCACCGACCCTGTGGTGCTGCGCCGGGCCCTCGGGGAGGCGGCCCGCCTGATCGAGGCGGCCGACAACCGCAAGTGAACCGATGCGGCCGACAACCGCGAGTGAGCCGATACGCGGTCGACAACCGCGAGTGAACCGATGCGGTCGGCAGCCGCAGGTGAGGCACCGGCTCGCACCGGCCGCGCGGGGGCGGACCGCCGCCGGTGCGGCGCGGTCCCGGGCGACCTGCGAAAATGATGCGATGGGCAGGTCCAGGAACACCCGGAGCAGGCGGCGCGGGTCAGCCGCCGCCGAAGCCGTCGTGGAGGCGGTCGACGGCGGGCTCGCACAGCTCGTGCCCGACCCCGACCGGGGCCGCGCGTGGACGCTGCTGATCGACGGCGCGCCCCAGTCGCACGTCGACCTGGACGACCCGGCCCACCTGTCCTTCGAGTACCAGCGCCGCCTCGGCCATGTCATCGACCTCGTCGCCCCGCCCGGCAAGCCCGTGCACGCCGTGCACCTCGGCGGCGGCGCGTTCACCCTCGCCCGGTACGCCGCCCACACCCGCCCCCGCTCCACCCAGCAGGTCGTCGAGCGGGACGCGAGCCTGGTCCAACTGGTCCGCCGGGAGCTGCCGCTGGACCCGAACGCCCGGATCCGGGTCCGCTCGGCGGACGCCCGCGAGGGTCTCGCCAAGGTGCCGGACGGCTGGGCGGACCTGATCATCGCCGATGTCTTCAGCGGCGCCCGCACCCCGGCCCATCTCACCTCCACCGAGTTCCTGGACGAGGTCCGCCGAGCCCTGAAACCGTCCGGGGTCTACGCCGCCAACCTCGCCGACGGCCCGCCGCTCGCCCATCTGCGGGGCCAGATCGCCACCGCGGCCGCCCGGTTCGCCGAACTCGCGCTGATCGCCGACCCTGCCGTACTGCGCGGCAAGCGCTTCGGCAACGCGATCCTCGTGGCCTGTGACGCCCCGCTCCCGCTCGCCGAGCTCACCCGCCGCGCCGCCTCCGACCCGCACCCGGCCCGGGTCGAACACGGCAAGCCGCTCACGGACTTCACCGGCGGCGCCGCGCCCGTGACGGACGCGGCGGCCGTGGCCTCGCCGGCCCCGCCGCCCTCGGTGTTCCGCTGAAGAACACACGTAGGGGCGCGGGGCTGTATCGATATGCGGCTCCGCATGCGGCTCCGCCGCGATGGGGTCCCCGGGTGCGAGCGAAGCCGAGAACTTGCCGGAGCGACCAGCCACGGCGGACCCGCAGGCGAACCACGGCCCCTCTCGGCACTCCGAGCGGAGCTCAGTAGTTCCCGACCTCCACATGCGGCGGCCCGTCGTGCCAGGTGCAGAACACCGACACCCGGCTGGTGCCCCGGCTGAACTCCACCCGGATCCAGGTGTCGGTCTTCCACAGCTGCATCGACCAGCCGGCCCCCGGTGTCGCCGAGACGAGCGTGGCGCTGGACCCGCCCAGCTCGAACACGGCCCGGCCGCCGTCGGTGTCGTAGGACTTGACCTGGCCGGACGCCGCGGGAGCGGAGGCGGAGGCGGTCGGTGACTGGCTCGGAGTCCGGGCGGTGTGCGTCGGGGCCGGTGCCGCCGGGCTGGTCGACGGCCGCCGCGACGGGGACGGCCGCTGTGTCGCCGAGCCCAGGGACTGCGTGCCCTGCGTGGTCGTGTCGGCGGCCGTGATCGGCAGGGCGCGCGGCGCGTCGTACGCCGTCCCGGCCATCACCGTGTGCACACCCCACCACGACAGCGTGACCGCCGCTCCCGTCGCGAGCAGCCACGCCAGTACGTGTACGAGTCCTCTGCGCATCGCGGGCCATACTGCCTCAGGGGCACGGCCGTACGCACACCCCTCGGGTTATCCACAGGCTCCCGCCGGTGTGGGCCGCATGGCGTACGGTGCGGCGCATGGCAAGTGTGCTCGTGGTCGAGGACGACCAGTTCGTACGCTCGGCGCTCATCCGGCATCTGACCGACGCCGCACACACCGTGCGCAGCGTCGGTACGGCACTGGAAGCGCTGCGCGAGGTCGCCCATTTCCGTTTCGACGTGGTCATCCTGGACCTCGGACTGCCGGACCTGGACGGCTCCGAGGCGCTGAAGATGCTCCGCGGCATCACTGACGTGCCCGTCATCATCGCGACCGCCCGGGACGACGAGACGGAGATCGTCCGGCTGCTCAACGCCGGCGCGGACGACTATCTGACCAAGCCGTTCTCCGTCGACCACCTCTCCGCGCGGATCGCGGCCGTGCTGCGCCGGTCCCGCTCCGTGGGTGCCGAGGCCGCGCCCTCGTCCGTGCTCCGGGTCGGCGGCCTGACCGTCGACCCGCTGCGCCGTCAGGCCGAGCTGGACGGGGCCCGCCTCGACCTGACCCGCCGCGAGTTCGACCTGCTCGCCTTCCTGGCCGGCCGGCCCGGGGTGGTCGTCCCGCGCAAGGAACTCCTCGCCGAGGTCTGGCAGCAGTCCTACGGCGACGACCAGACCATCGATGTCCATCTGTCCTGGTTGCGCCGGAAATTGGGGGAGACGGCCGCAAGGCCCCGCTATCTGCATACGCTCCGGGGGGTCGGTGTGAAGCTGGAACCACCCATGGACGGGGAGCCGGCGCGATGAGATGGGCCCTGGTCAAGGTCTGCCTGGCGGTCACCACGATGGTCGTGGTCGCCTTCGCCGTGCCGCTCGGCCTGGTCGTCAAGGAGATGGCCCGCGACCGCGCGTTCTCGAACGCCGAGCGGGAGGCCGCCGCGGTCGCGCCCGCACTGTCCATCACCACCGACCGGGACAAACTGGAGCGGGTCGTGGCCTCCGCCGGCGCCGACTCCGGAATGGCCGTGCATCTGCCCGCGGGCAGCGGCCGGTCCGCGCTCGACCTCGGCCGGCAGCGTGCCGCCGACCGCGACATCCAGGCCGTTCGGAAACTGGGCCGGGCCTCCACGACCACCGTGGCCGGCGGATCGGCCCTGCTCCAGCCGGTCGCGCTCGGCTCCGGCGACATCGCGGTCGTCGAGGTCTACGTCCCCGAGGCCGAGGTGACCAACGGCGTCGGCACGGCCTGGGCGGTCCTCGCGGCCGTCGGCCTCGGGCTGATCCTCGGCTCGGTCGCGGTCGCCGACCGGCTCGGGGTGCGCATGGTGCGGCCCGCCCAGCGGCTGGTCCGGGGCGCGCACGAACTGGGCGAGGGCAGGCTGGGTGCCCGGGTGCCGGAGGACGGCCCGACCGAACTGCGGCTCGCGGCTGTGGCGTTCAACTCCATGGCCGACCAGGTCGTCCAGCTCCTCGCGAACGAGAGAGAGCTGGCCGCGGACCTCTCGCACCGTCTGCGCACCCCGCTGACCGTGCTCCGGCTGAACACGGCCTCCCTCGGCGCGGGCCCGGCCGCCGACCAGACCCGGGCCGCCGTCGCCCAGCTGGAGCGCGAGGTCGACACCATCATCCGCACTGCCCGGGACGCCAAGCCGCAGACCGTCGCGGCCGGTCCCGGTGCCGGGTGCGACGCGGCGGAAGTGGTCCGTGAGCGCATGGAGTTCTGGTCCGCGCTCGCCGAGGACGAGGGCCGTAAGTGGCGGGTGGCCGGCGTCGAGCGGCCGGTGCGGATACCCGTGGTCCGCGCCGATCTGGCCGCGTCCCTGGACGCCCTGCTGGGCAATGTCTTCCGGCACACCGCCGAGGGCACCGCCTTCGCGGTCGACGTGCACAACGGCGAGGACGCGGTGATCGTGCTGGTCTCCGACGCGGGCCCCGGCATACCCGACCCGGACGCGGCGATGGCCCGCGGCCGCGGCTCCGGGAGCGCCGGTTCGACCGGTCTCGGCCTGGACATCGTGCGCCGGCTTGCCGAGTCCACCGGCGGCGACGTCCGTATCGGCGCCTCGGTGCTCGGCGGCACGGAGGTCCGGATCTGGTTCCAGCTGGACGGGCGCAAGCCGGTCGGGCGCGGGCACCGAGGGTCGGTGCGAAGACGCCGATGGGGCAAAACGGTCGCGACTGGTCTCGACCATTAATCGTCTCCGATCCCTTCCTTAAGCGAACCCTAAGGTCTGCAAGGGCCGTCCCGATCAAGCGATTTGCCCGATTCCGGATCGCTAGCGTGCTGCCGCACCCCACCCCCGTGAACAGCGAAGGCAGGCACGCGCATGAGCACGCACCGGCGCAGGATCAGTGGCAGGAACAAGGCGATAGGCGGAATCGTGGCCGCGGCCGTCGTCGGTGGGGGCGCGGTCCTGCTCACAGGCACCGCCAACGCCGCGGGCGTGAACGCCGCCTACACCAGGACCAGCGACTGGTCGACCGGCTACACCGGCCAGTACGTCGTCACCAACAACAGCGCCCAGCAGGAGAAGACCTGGACCCTGGAGTTCGACCTCCCGGCGGGCGCCAGGCTCAGCTCCCTGTGGAACGGCGAGTCGACCGTCAGCGGTTCGCACGTCACCGTGAAACCCGCGAAGTGGGACACCGCGGGCCTCGCCCCCGGCAAGTCGGTGACCGTCGGCTTCGTGGTCGACGGCAGCGGCGCCCCGACAGGCTGTCGTATCGACAACTCCCAGTGCTCCGCGGACGGCGGCGCCACCCCCGAGCCGAGCGGCCGGCCCACCGGGACCCAGTCGCCGGCCCCGACCGCCACCCCGAGCAAGAGCGCGACCCCCACCCCGAGCAAGAGCGCCACCCCGACCCCCACCTCCTCCCAGAGCACCGGCAGCGGAACCAAGTCCGCCGCGGGCTTCGCCCCGTACGTCGACACCTCCCTCTACCCGGCCTTCGACCTGGTGGGCGCGGCCGGCGCGACCGGCGTGAAGAACTACAACCTCGCCTTCATCACCGACGGCGGCGGCTGCACCCCCAAGTGGGGCGGCGTGACCGACCTGAGCAGCGACGCGGTGGCCCAGCAGATCGGCTCGCTGCGCGCCAAGGGCGGCGACGTCCGGGTCTCCTTCGGCGGCGCCTCCGGCTCCGAACTGGCCACCACGTGCTCCTCCGCCGACGCGCTGGCGGCGGCGTACGGCAAGGCGGTCGACGCGTTCAAGCTCACCAAGGTCGACTTCGACGTCGAGGGCGGGGCACTGCCGAACACGGCGGCGAACACCCTGCGGGCGAAGGCGATAGCGAAGCTCCAGGCACAGCACCCGGACCTGGACGTCTCCTTCACCCTCCCGGTGATGCCCGAGGGCCTCACCCAGGACGGCGTGAACCTGCTGTCCAACGCCAGGTCCAACGGCGTGAAGATCTCCACCGTCAACATCATGGCGATGGACTACGGCTCCTCGTACAGCGGCGACATGGGCGACTACGCCCAGCAGGCCGCGACGGCCACCCAGGCCCAGGTCAAGGGCGTCCTCGGACTGTCCGACTCCGCCGCCTGGAAGGCGGTCGCGGTCACCCCGATGATCGGCGTCAACGACGTCTCCACCGAAGTCTTCAAGGTGGCCGACGCCACCCAGCTGGCGGACTTCGCCAAGTCCAAGGGCCTCGGCGGTCTGTCGATGTGGTCCGCGGCCCGCGACAAGCAGTGCGACGGCGGCGCGAAGAACTCCGCCGACCCGACCTGCAGCTCGATCGTCCAGGACACGTACGCCTTCTCGAAGGCCTTCGCCGCCTTCAACTGACGCCACCCCCCTGAAGGGGCGCGGCACCACGGTGGGGTGCCGCGCCCCCGGTAGCATCGGTGCATCCGGTGGACGAGGGGGTCGCAGTGATCGAACTGTCCGACATGATCCGCGAGTTGAGGGGACAGCTGACAACGGCCCTGGCAGACGGGGACGGACAGCTCGTGCGGTTCGAACTGGGACCGGTCGAGGTCGAGGCCACCGTCGCCGTCACCCGCGAGGCCGGCGCGGACGCCAAGGTGAGGCTGTGGGTCGTCGACGCGGGCGCCAACGGCAAGTACTCCCACGCACAGACCCAGCGGATCAAGGTCACCCTGACCCCGAAGGCCGTGCCGGCGGACGGCAGCCCGGTCCGGCCCTTTCTGATCGCGGGCGGCGAGGTCGACGGCGAGCGCTGACCCGGGTCTTCGGCCGGAGCGGATCGCCGAGATCACCGTCAGCCACCACCGCGCCGACGGCCCCGGCCGCCTCGCCGCGAGCCACGTGGACCGCTGGGCCGAAGGCCTGGACATGGTGGAACGATCCGCTCTGGAAGAACTGCTCGCCCGCCTGGGGCTGAACGAGTGACGACAGCGCGGCACCGAACCCGAGGTGCCGCCCCGCCCCTCCGCCCCTCACTCCGTCGGCAACACCCCCGTCCGAGCCGCCTCCCCATACCACCGCGCACTCGACTTGGGCGTCCGCTGCAACGTCCCGTAGTCCACGTACACCGCCCCGAACCGCTTCCCGTAGCCGTACGCCCACTCGAAGTTGTCCATCAGGGACCACAGGTAGTAGCCGCGCACATCGGCGCCGTCGGTGATGGCCCGGCGGACCGCCGACAGATGGCCGCGCAGGTACGCGATGCGCTCGGGATCGTGGACGCGGCCGTCGGGGTCGGGTTTGTCGTCGTAGGCCGCGCCGTTCTCCGTCACGTACAGCGGCAGGCCCGGTGCCTCCCTCGTGTACCGCATGACCAGGTCGTACAGGCCCGTCGGATCGATCGTCCAGCCCATCTCCGTGCGCTCGCCCGGCGTCTGGTGGAACCGTACGTCGTCGGCGCCCGGCCAGGGTGAGTGGTCGCTGGCGCCGTGGCCGTCCGCCCTCGGGCCCTCGGCCTTCCCCGGCGCGGCGGACACCAGGGACGGGGTGTAGTAGTTCAGGCCCAGCGCGTCCAGTGGGACGTTGATCGTGCGGGTGTCGCCGTCGTGGACGTACGACCAGTCGGTGATCGGCGAGGTCGACTCCAGCAGCGACGACGGGTACGCCCCGTGCAGCAGCGGGCCGTGGAAGATCCCGTTGGCCAGGTCGTCGATCCGGCGGGCCGCCGCGATATCGGCCGGGTCCTGGGAAAGCGGCCGTACCACCGAGGAGTTGAGACTGACCGCGATCTCGTTGCGGGCCGGCATCACGGAGCGCAGCGCCGAAGTCGCCAGGCCATGGGCGAGGTTGAGGTGATGGGCCGCGCGCAGGGCGGCCTCCGGGTCGGTACGGCCCGGGGCGTGCACACCGGAGCCGTAGCCCAGGAAGGCGCTGCACCAGGGCTCGTTGAGGGTGATCCACTGCTCCACCCGGTCGCCCAGCGCCTCGCCGGCCAGCTGTGCGTACTCGGCGAACCGGAACGCGGTGTCCCGCTGCGGCCAGCCGCCCGTGTCCTCCAGTTCCTGCGGCAGGTCCCAGTGGTAGAGGGTGAGGGTCGGCTTGATGCCGTGTGCCAGCAGCTCGTCCACCAGGCGGCGGTAGAAGTCCAGGCCGCGCTGGACCGCCGGGCCCCGGCCCGTCGGCTGCACCCGGGGCCAGGAGACCGAGAAGCGGTACGCGTTCATGCCCAGCTCGGCCATCAGCGCCACGTCGTCGCGGTAGCGGTGGTAGTGGTCGACGGCGATGTCACCGGTCTCACCGCCGGCCGTCCTGCCCGGCGTATGGCTGAAGGTGTCCCAGATCGAGGGCGTACGGCCGTCCTCCCGCACCGCTCCCTCGATCTGGTAGGCGGAGGTCGCGGTGCCCCAGAGGAAGGCGGGGGGAAAGGCCACGGGGGAGGGGGAAACGGAATCAGGCATGGAAGCGCTCCCATCTAGGTCGTAGGAGACCCAGGAAAGGGGTGGGGAGAGGAGAGGGGCCGGGTGGCGGTGCCCGGCCCCTTTTCAGCGGCGGTCAGCCCTTGTCAGTTCAGCCGGCGGTCAGCCCATGCCGGCCGGCGATCAGCCCTTGATCGCCCCCTGCATGATCCCGCCCACGATCTGCTTGCCGAACAGCAGGAAGGCGAAGAGCAGCGGCAGTGTGCCGAGCAGCGCACCCGCCATGATCACCGCCTGGTCCGGGACATAGCCGGTGCCGAGCGAGTTCAGGGCCACCTGTACGGTCGGGTTCTGCTGGTTCAGGGCGATGATCGGCCACAGGAAGTCGTTCCAGGCGAACACGAACGTCAGCAGGCCGAGCACCGCCATGGCCGGACGCGCGGCCGGGAAGACCACGTGCCAGACGACCCGCAGGCTGCTCGCCCCGTCCACCCGGGCCGCCTCGATCAGTTCGGCCGGCAGCGCCTGCACCAGGTACTGCCGCATGAAGAACGTACCGAAGGCGGTGACGAGACTCGGCAGGATCACCGTCTGCAACTGATTCGACCAGCCGAGGTCCGACATCCACAAGTACAGCGGTACGACGGCCAGTTGCGGCGGGATCATCATCGTGCCGATGGTGAGCAGCAACAGCAGGTTGGAGAAGCGGAAGCGCAGCTTGGCGAAGGCGAAGCCGGCCAGCGTGGCGAACAGCACCGTGCTCACGGTGATCGTGCCCGCCACGATCACCGAGTTGAGCATCGCGGTGCCCAGCCCCGCCTGCTCCCAGGCGCTCCGCAGGTTCTTGAAAAGGTTGCCGCCGAACCACAGCGGCGGCGGGGTCTCGGCCAGGCGCCGGTCGGTACGGGAGGCGGCAATGGCCGTCCACACCAGCGGGGCGAGGGAGACGAGGGCGAAGACGGTCAGGACGACGTAGGTCACCGGGCCCGCGTGCAGCTGCTTGCCCGCGCCCGTCACCCGGCGAGGCCTGACCTTCGCAGCCCTCGCCGCGGGCGGCGTCAGTTCACTGGTCGTCATGGGGACTTCCTCAGCCGTCGGGTGAGCAACAGATTGACCGCGGCGACGACCAGCAGGATCAGGAACATCGACCAGGCGATCGCGGACGCCTTGCCGAGGTTGCCGATGATCCAGCCCTGGTCGTACATGTACAGACCGAGCGTCTGGTACTGGTGCTCGGAACCGCCCTTGGACCCGCTGACCCCACCGAACAGCAGCGGCTCTCCGAAGAGTTGCGTCGCGCCGATCGTGGAGACAACGACCGTGAACAGGATGGTGGGCCGCAGCTGCGGGATCGTCACATGCCGGAACTGCTGCCAGCGGTTCGCGCCGTCGATCGCCGCCGACTCGTAGAGGTCGGTCGGGATCGCCTGCATCGCCGCCAGATAGATCAGCGCGTTGTAGCCGGTCCAGCGCCAGATCACGATCGACGACACCGCGCACCGCGAACCCCAGTCGGACTCCCGCCAGTTGACGGGATCCGCTCCGAAGAAGTGCAGGATCCAGTTGACCATGCCGCCGTCCCACGAATACAGCAGCGTGAACACCAGGGTCGCGGCGGCCACGGAGGTGGCGTACGGCGTCAGCATCACCACCCGCCACGCGGTCGAGCCCCGCAGCCGGTAGTTCAGCAGATGCGCCAGCCCGAGCGCGGCCAGCAGCTGCGGCACGGTCGAGATGACGCCGATGGTCAGGGTGTTCCGCAGCGCGTTCCAGAAGAAGTCCGAGGACCACAGGTTCTTGTAGTTGTCCAGGCCCGCCCAGCTCTGGTGGTCCAGCGCGGACAGCTGCACATGGTGCAGCGAGTACCAGGCCGTGTAGAGCAGCGGGACCAGTGTGAACGCCGCGAACAGGACGAAGAACGGGGACACGAACGCATACGGCGACGCCTTCATGTCCCAGCGGTACAGCCGGCTGCGCCAGGAGCCCGCGCCCGCCGGCGCACCGCGACCGTGAGCGCCCCGCGCCGCGCCCGGCGAGCTGCCGGG
>NZ_CM002285.1:6199953-6202270 GCF_000497445.1 Streptomyces roseochromogenus subsp. oscitans DS 12.976
AGTGCGCGAGAGCCTGCTTGGGGCTGGTCACTGGCCGAGCACGTCCTTGATCTCCTTGGCCGCCGCGTCCCAGCCCTGGGACGGCGACTTGCCCTTCTGCTCGACCTGGAGGATGCCGATGTCGCTGATCGCGTTGTCGATCGGCTTGTCCTTGGGGCCGAGCGGCTGCGCGGGGATGGTCTTCGCCGCGTCGGAGAAGATCTGGGTGAGCGGCGCGTCCGAGAAGTACGCCGTGGTGTCGGCCTGCGGTTTCAGGCCCGGATACGCCGACGGGGTCGACGGGAAGCTGGCCTGCTTGGCGAACACCTTCGCC
Organism: Streptomyces roseochromogenus subsp. oscitans DS 12.976; assembly: GCF_000497445.1. Taxonomy (NCBI): domain Bacteria; kingdom Bacillati; phylum Actinomycetota; class Actinomycetes; order Kitasatosporales; family Streptomycetaceae; genus Streptomyces; species Streptomyces roseochromogenus. The sequence continues at coordinate 6,200,267 of NZ_CM002285.1, forward strand.
TGCTGCTCGGGCGCGGTCAGCCACTTCGCCAGCGCGACGGCCTCCTTCTGGTGCTTGGTCGCGGTCGGCACGCCGAGGAAGGAGCCGCCCCAGTTGGACGCGGCCGGCGCCGCCGCCACGTCCCACTTGCCCCTGCCGGAGTCACCCGACTTCTGCTCGATGTAGCCGATCATCCAGGCCGGGCAGGCGACGCTGGCGAAGCTGCCGTTGGCGAAGCCCTGGTCCCAGGTCGGGTCGAACTGCTTCAGCTTCGCCGACATGTTGCTGGTCGCGACGGTCATGGCGGCGTCCCAGGCCTTCTTCACACCCTCGGACCTGTCCCAGACGACGTTGCCGTCCTTGTCGTAGTACCGCTCGCTCGCGCCGCCCACCGCCGCGTTGTAGACGGAGGAGGCCGAGTCCACGAACTTGGTGCCCTTGGGCGCCTTCTTCATGTACTGCGTGCCGACGCCGACGTACTTGCTCCAGTCGCCCTTCCACAGCTCGGCGAGCTTGGTCCGGTCGGTCGGCAGCCCGGCCTTCTGGAACAGATCCTTCCGGTAGCAGACGGCCATCGGCCCGATGTCGGTCCCGAGCCCGATGAGCTTGCCGTCCTTGGTGGTGGCCTGGGCGTTCTTCCAGTCCAGCCACTGTGACTTGGCCACGTCCTTTCCCAGGTCCACGAACTTGTCGGCCTGGGTCTGCACGGCCTCGGTGATGTTGCCGATCTCGATGGCCTCGATGTCGTCCGTGCCGGAGCCGGCCTGGAGGCGGGTGAGCACCTTCGGCCAGTACACATCGGTACGGGTGGTGACGTTCTCCTTGATGCTGATGTCCGGATGCAGCTTCATGTACTCGTCGTAGAGGCCGGCCTGCTGGTAGCCGAAGACGCCGAAGGTGCCGATGGTCAGCGTGATCCTGCCCTTGCCACTGCCGTTGCCACCGCCGTCGGAGTGGTCCGACGAGCCGTTGTCCGAGTCCTTGGCGCAGCCGGCCAGCAGCCCCGTGGTCAGGGCGGCCACGGCCGTGAGGGCCATCAGCCGCTGGGACCGGCGGATGCTCGTGCGCATTGCGTCCTCCTGTTGCCTGACGTGCCGACCCCCCGGCCGACTGCATGGAAATCGGGCCCGTTCGTCTTCGCTGCGGCTCGGGCGGGGAACGTGCGGGATGTGTAGGTGTCAGGTAGTGTGGGAGCGCTCCCACAAGTGATGTGTTGAAGAGTCGTCGGTACGGGGCGGGGTGTCAAGGGAGCGGACGCGGGCAACTGCGTTCAGTTATCGGCACGTTAGGTACAACTAGCCCGTCCGGCGATTGAGGACGAGGCCGTTCAGGCCGAAGCGGGGGCCTGGGGGCGGCAGCCTCCAGGGTGGGCAAGGACAGCGAACGGTGCTGTTACATTCCAGGCCAGCATCAGGAGACGGTCGAGGGAGGCGGAGCCCATGGCAAGCCAGGGAGCGCGGGGCCGCAGCGGGGGCCGGCCCACGCTCGAAGAGGTCGCCGCCCGGGCCGGGGTCGGCCGGGGCACGGTCTCACGCGTGATCAACGGCTCGCCCCGGGTCAGCGACGCCACCCGCGCCGCGGTCGAGGCGGCGGTCGCGGAACTCGGCTATGTCCCCAACACCGCCGCCCGCGCCCTCGCCGCCAACCGCACGGACGCCATCGCGCTGGTGGTCCCCGAGCCGGAGACCCGCTTCTTCGCGGAACCCTACTTCTCGGACATGCTGCGCGGAGTCGGCTCCCAACTCTCCGACACCGAGATGCAGCTGCTGCTGATCTTCGCGGGAAGCGACCGGGAGCGCCGGCGCCTGGCCCAGTACTTGGCGGCCCACCGGGTCGACGGCGTACTCCTCGTCTCCGTCCACGCCGACGACCCCCTGCCGGATCTGCTGGCCCAGCTGGAGATCCCGGCCGTGATCAGCGGCCCCCGCTCGGCCGGTGAGACGCTCACCTCGGTGGACTCGGACAACTACGGTGGTGCCCGCTCGGCCGTGGAGCATCTGCTCTCCCGTGGCCGCACCCGCATCG
>NZ_CM002285.1:6202295-6207507 GCF_000497445.1 Streptomyces roseochromogenus subsp. oscitans DS 12.976
GAGACGGTTGGCGGTCGAGAGTGAGAGGAAGGTTCTGAACGGGGCCCGTCCGAGCCACGAGCCTGCGTTCGTCCACAACCCCAACAGCCAAGCAGGTCACAGGCGTCGGCTCACAGGCCCGTGACGGCCTGCCCCGTGAGGGCTTGGGCGATCTGCCAGAGCTGACCGCCGCGACTGGCTTTGATGAGCACAACGTCCTCGCGGCGAAGGACGGTTTTGAGGTAGGCGGTCGCGGTCTCGTTGTCGCGCACGATCGCGATGTCGGGAACCCCTGCCTCGCCTGCCGCGAGGGCGAGCTGCTTGGCGAGGTCATCGCCGACTGCCACGACGAGATCGACGCCAACCTCGGCTGCGAAGCGCCCGATCTCTCGGTGGGCTTCAACGGCTTCGGCGCCCAGCTCCAGCATCTCTCCCAGCACGGCGATCCTCCGGCCTCCTGCGGCCTCGGTCGTTTCGCCGTCAGTCTCGGTCATCAAGATTCTCCGTTGGGGATCAGGGGCGCGAAGGTGATCGCGCGGCCCGTGTAGGAAGGGGTGAGACGGCTGAGGGGGACTCGGTCATGCGTCTGGCCCCAAGCCGATGGGTCCCGGAAGTGAACCGTCGGGTCGGGGCCGTCCTCGTAGCCGTGCAGGATGACGAGGTGCCCGCCGGCGCGGCCGTCGTCCGGGAGCTGCTCGGTCACGGACACGATGAGCGGGGCGTCGTCGAGCCGGCGGAGCAGGTCTTCGGCGGGCACGGGCTCCGCGCGAGACGGCACTCCCAGGTCACTCGCCAGATTCGCGATCCCCGTGTGGAGCGCTCCACGCGGGGTCAGGACGTCTTGCTTGACCGCGAGCTTCAGGAGTTCCGTCACCGTAGGCGCTTCGCGCCTGTAGGCGAGCAGGATCATCCTCAGTGATGCCAGGCCGCACGCCCGGTTGGACCATTCGATTCTGTCTCCCAGTGCCCATCCGCCGTGCAGGTCCCACTCGGCGGGGTCGATGAGCTGTCGGCACAGGGGGACTTCGTGGACGCGCGGCACAGCGGCAGGCTCCTACGGCGAGACGGCGGCCTCCCGTGTCGCGGTGGTGCTGGAGAACACGGGAGTGGGCAGGGGGACATCGTATGGCGGCCGGGCCAGGGCCTCGTGCAGCATCGCCAACACGACTTCCGTGTGCGTGAGTCCGACCATCGCCGCCCCCACCGCGAAGTTGCTGTCACGGGACATGCCCGGTGTGCTGTTGACCTCCAGCGCGTACGCGTCGCCGTCCTCGGTGAGGATGAAGTCGATGCGCGCCGAGCCGCGCAGCCCGATCCCCTCCCACAGGGTCTGGGCGTCCCTGGTGATCCTGTCGAGCACATCGGGGGCCAGCTCGGCGGCCTGGACGGTTACGGTGCCCCTGGAATCCACATCGAGCTTTGTGTCGGCGTCGTAGAACTCGGCCTCGGTCGCCTCGGTGGCGAGTGGCGGGAAGACGACGACCGAGCCGCCCGGAAGCTCCAGCATGCCCACGGTCAGCGGCGTGCCGGTCACGTAGTCCTCGATGAGCACCTCCGAACCCTCCTCGCCGGACGCATCCGCCAGGGCTCGGGGCAGGTCTGCCGCGTCGCGAACGAGGTTCATGCCCACACTGGACCCACCGTGGGGCGGCTTCACCATGACGGTCTGCCCGCCCCAGTTCACCGGGCCGCCGGACCAGACGCGCCAGCTGGGCGTGGGAACGCCGAGGGCCAGCATCACTCGCTTGCACAGGATCTTGTCGGCGGCCACCGCGGATGCCCCGACTCCGCTGCCGCAGTAGGGCACGCGAAGGTAGTCGAGCAGGCCTTGCAACCGGCCGTCCTCTCCATAGGGGCCGTGCAGGTTCGAGAGGGCTACGTCGTGCCCGACCAGATCGCCGATGAAGTCCGGTTCGCAGGGATCGAGCACCTTCCAGCGGGCGCCGATCTCTTCGAGCGCCCCGGACAGGGCCGTGACGGATCGCTGTTCGACGGGGCACTTCGAGTGGTAGAGCCTGTCCTCGGCGGACACGGAACCGTAGATCAGGGCGACGCCGAAGCCCTGCAGACTCTGCCCCCACTGACGGAGTTCCTCGACGGCCTTCTGCACCGCGCGGTCCGAACTGGGGCTGAGGAAGAGAGTCATGCGAGTACCCCTTCGAAGGTGTGGGTGACCGGCCCGCCTACCCATGCGGCCCGGTTCGGCTGGTCTTCGTGCGGCCTGACCGTGAGAGGGTCACCGGCCTGGTTGTGGACCGTGACCTCGCGCTTGCCGACCAGCCCGCGCAGGGTGGCGATGGCGACGGCCGCGACGGCTCCGCTGCCGCAGGAGAGCGTCTCCGCTTCGACACCGCGTTCGTAGGTGCGGATCTTGAGCGCCTGGCTGCCGAGACGCTGGACGAAGTTGACGTTGGTGCCGACAGGCGCCACGTTCTCGTGGTGCCGGACGACCCGGCCCACCACTTCCGTGGCGATGGCGTCCACGTCGCTCACGACAGCGACGACGTGTTCGGTACCGGTGTGCACGCTGTCGAACCACGTCGGCCGGCCGTTGATGAGGGCCTGTAAGACGCGGGGCCGAATGGCGTTCACCTCGGCCGTGATCCAGACGGACGCCGGGTCGACGCAGGCTTCGTGCACGACGCCTGCCATGCGCAGCCTCAGTCGCCTCTTCGCGGGGAAGCCGTCGTCGTGGTGGACAGCCCATGCCGCGCAGCGCAACGCGTTGCCGCACATGGTGGCAACCGATCCGTCCGCGTTGAAGCATGAGACGTCGTACTCGGTGGGGCGTTTGTCGTTGATGCGGCTGACGACCAGGCCGTCCGCGCCCACGCCGGTACGCCTGGCGCACAGGCGCTCCGCCTCCTTCGCCCAGGCCGTGACGTCTCTGGGCTCGGGGTTCGTGAACAGGATGAAGTCGTTGCCCGCTCCGTGGATCTTGCGGAAGCGCGTGGGCATGGCAAAGCTCCTCGTGTCGTGAGGTGGAGGGTGGTGCGAAAGCCCGAGTGGGCCGCGATCAGCGCAGCGCGATGGGCCGGTAGGTGGTGCGGGCCTCTCGCGTGATCAGCGGGGTGCGTTCGGCGAAGTGCAAGATACGGATCGAGCCGCCATCGGCGGACCTCGCGTTCCACGCGGCCGCGGACTGACGGGGACGCCGTTCTCAGTCAGGCGCACCGAGGCTGCCGCGGCTGTTTCGAGCATTGGGGGGAAGACCGCGCCCAAGCGGGCCCAGAAGAGGTAGCGAATGCCGGCCTCTTCGCCGAGCAGACGGTTCAGCTCCATGGCAGTTCCCGGCAAGTGCCGGTCCATCACGTCACGATTCGTCGTGCCCATCGGCAGACCGAGGACGGCATCCGTGTGCGAAGAGATCGCCTCGATGTCGATAGAGGGCTCATCGGCCTCGGATTCCTCGGCCGACTCCGTCGCCTTGCCCGTACTTGCCACAGTCATCACTGGCCCTTCCGGAGCACGCCTTCTGCCGTGCCGATAAATCTAGGAAGAGGTGGGGAGAGGGCTCCACGAGTGTGCCGGGACTTGCCAGGCGTTCACCCTAGAGATTCGATGGCCGCGGTGATGAGTTCCCGTGCTTCGGCGCCGTAGACGGCAAGTTCGGCTAGCTTGCCAAACGTTTTGGCATACATGGCAAGTTCGTGCTTCTGGACGACCGTGAGATGAGCCGAGACCAGTTCGACGTTCACCAACGCGTTGTCGTAGAGGAAGAATCCCTCGACAGGCCAGAGGCCCGAGCGGTCGGCATCCTGGGGGATGATGCCGATGCTCACCGACGGCAGCGCCATGACACTGAGGAGATAGCCGAGTTGGCCCGCCATTACGTCCGTGCCGCCGATGCGGTAGCGCAGGACGCTTTCTTCCAGGAGGATGGCGAACTTGTGGTTTCCGTAGACGACCTGTTGCTTCTCCACTCGCACCTTGACGGCCGCCGGCACATCGTCGATGAGTCCTCGGCGGTCGCGAATGGAGGTCAGGAGTGCGGTGATGTATGAGGCCGTCTGCACGGGGCCGGGGATGAGCCAGGGCGAGTAAATGCGAAATCGCTCGGTGCGTTCCCACAGGGGAACAACAGACTCCTGCGCCCACTTGAGCCCGTGGCGCTCCATCTTGCGCCACTCGACGTACATCCCCGCAATTCCGCGGGCTGTGGAGATGAGATCCTCTGCCTCACCTTCCGCACCGCACGCGGAACACCAATCGCGAAGGTCGCGCTCCGAGGGCGATCGGGCGCCGCTCTCGAAACGCGAAGCCTTCGACTCATGCCAGCCCAGGCTCTGGGCCAGCGCTCGCTTGGTGAGTCCGGCCGCTCGCCGGATCTCGGCCAGGCGTTGCCCCAGCGCCTTGCGGGCTTCTTGGACGCTCGAAGATGGCGATGTCATGGCAATGTGACGGTGCTGTTCGGGCTGTCAGGCCAACTCGAACTCTGCGTGCGGCGTCGCCCGCTTCCATACGGCCCCGAAGGCCGACTCGCAGAGCTTTGCCACCTCCGGGTCCTCTGTGAGTTCTACCTCCATGTTCTCGCCCTCGCCGTCGAAGTGATTGACGAGGACGAGGTGGGAGTCGAACAACCAGAAGTCGTTGCCAGGAAGCGCAATGTCGGTTGCGCGCCTCCGGGAGAGCCACCGCACGCTTTCTCCGGCCGCGATGTTCAGTCCGTCCGTCACGTCGTACTCGAAGCGGATGTACTCGCTGACCGGTGTCGAAACGACGCGCGCGCGTCGAACCTCCACACCTCGCGAGGTCGCCTCCGTCACGATGGCGTGCCAGTCGGCCCAGCGCCCGGCCGGATCGAGGATCACACCGGCCTTCCAGTCGATGAAGGCCGGGTCCGACTTCATGTAGGCGTCGCGCGTCTCCAGGTGGACCGCGGTCCTCTGGCAGTCGCGGAACAACTCCTCAAACGTCGGACTCCTCGTCACCCTTCTTCACCTCCTGGAAGAACCGCACCATGCGCCGGGGGATCTCTACCACCGTCTCATGTCCGGGGATGTCCATCTGCCCGAGCCGCTCATCGTCCTCCACCTTCCAGCCCTGCACGAGGTAGGTGTCCTTCTCGTCGTCGAGGTAGACGGTGGGGGAGCCGCCGCTGGGGCTCTCAGGGTCCTTACCGAGCTTGATCAGGGCCATGATGACCTCCTCGTGTGCCGGTAACGAATGCTGTGCCAAAGCTTGCCCACGGCTTCGCTGCGGAGCGAGGAACTTGCCCGAACTTGCCGGGATT
>NZ_CM002285.1:6208488-6266309 GCF_000497445.1 Streptomyces roseochromogenus subsp. oscitans DS 12.976
AAGCCTCGTACCCGTCAGCCCCCACAGGCCCGTTTCAGTGCGGCCTCGGCCTGGGCGGCCAGGGTGGTGACCAGGTCGGCGGCGGAGGGCAGGTCGTCGATGAGGTCGACGGCCTCGCCGGCCCACTGCGGGAGCGCGGGGATCTCGCCGCGTGCGACGGCTTCCTGGTAGGACTGCCCGGCCTGGGCGTCGGTCGCGAGTTCCGCCTCCTGGTTCCGCCAGCGGTCGAGGAAGGGGTGCGGGAGGGTGCGGGCGGTGTACTTCGCGGGCCAGCGCGAGCCGCGGGCGATGTCCAGCACGCGGTTGCGTTCGGTGTCCTCGCTGCGGCCGGCCACGATGGCATGGGCGGTCGCGCGGTCGACCAGGGACTCGGTCGTGGCCTGGAAACGGGTGCCGAGCAGCGCCCCCGCGGCGCCCAGGGCCAGGGCGGCGGCCACACCGCGCCCGTCGGCGATCCCGCCGGCCGCGAGCACCGGGACGGGCGCCGCCAGGTCCACCACGACGGGCACGAACGGCAGGGTGGACCGCCCGTGCCGGGCTCCGTGTCCACCCCCCTCGGTGCCCTGTGCCACGATCACGTCGGCGCCGACGTCCACCGCCCTGTGTGCCTCTTCCAGGTCGGTGACCTGGACGATCAGCGTCACGCCGGCATCGCGGACGCGCTCCGCGAAGGGCCGGGGGTCGCCGAAGGACAGCATCACCGCCGCCGGACCGTGCTCCAGCGTCCACTCCACCGCACCGACATCGGCCGCCCACGCCTGAAAGCCGACGCCCCAGGGCTTTCCGGCGCTTTCGGCGGTCAGGACGGGCAGTTCGCGGGCCAGCCAGTCCCGGTCGCCGTTCCCGCTGCCCAGCAGTCCGAGGCCACCACCGCGCGAGACGGCCGCCGTCAGGGCCCCGCCCGCCGAACCTCCCATCGGAGCCAGCGCGATCGGATGCTCCACCCCGAACAGTTCCGTGAACGCCGTCGACAGGCTCATACAGTGATCCCTTCCCATCAGTGGACGAAGGACTCGGGGCCGAAGCGGCCCCAGGCCACGAACGCTGCCAGGACGATGTAGAACACGTCCACCGCCATGAGCTTGATCTCGTGCCGCCGGAGACGAGTGATCGCCGCTCCGATCATCAGGATCACCAGGCCGAGCGCGGCCGACGGCACCAGCACCGGGGCGATGTCGAGTGCGGCGGGCAGGACCAGACCCACGGCGGCCAGGATCTCCACGGCTCCGATGGCCTTCACACCGCCGTCGCTGAAGTCGTCGACCCAGCGCGAACTGGGCCCGAACGCGGCGAGCCTCTCCTTCGTCATGACGACCTTGGCACCGCCGCCGAGCAGGTAGGCGACGGCGAGCAGCCCGGTGACGATCCACAGGGCGAGGTTCATGTGCTGCCTCCTTGTTCGCTGTTGCCCCTCTAGGACAGGGCACCCGGGCGGCCTGTGACGGGAACGCATGTGACGCGCGTCTCGGCTACGCTGCCGGACATCGAGCGGATCTTCGGAGGGGGGACTCCGTGGCGGGATCAGCGGTTGGGACGGACGCGTACGGATACCGGTCGTTGCTGTTCTCCATCGCCTACGGCATGACCGGATCGGTGGGCGACGCCGAGGACCTCGTCCAGGACGCCTACCTGGGCCTGACCCGGGCGCAACAGTCGGGAACCGCGATCGGCAACGTGAAGGCGTACCTGACCACCTCGGTGACCCGGCTCGGCATCAACCATCTGGGTTCGGCGCGCGTACGGCGGGAGACCTACGTGGGCGACTGGCTGCCGGAACCGGTCGTCGTAGCCGCCGACCGGACCGGACCGGTCGAGCACGCCGAGCTGTCCGACTCGCTGTCGATGGCGTTCCTCGTGCTGCTGGAGACCCTCGCCCCGGCGGAGCGCGCGGTGTTCGTGCTGCGCGAGGTGTTCGGGTACGGCTATCCGGAGGTGGCGCGGATCGTCGGCAAGTCCGAGGCGAACTGCCGGCAGATCTTCGCCCGCGCCAGAAAGCGCATCGCCCCCGGCGCGCAGTCGGCCGACCTCGCGCCGCCGCCCCCGGCGCGGCGGACCGAGAGCGAGGAGCTGGCCCGCAAGTTCTTCGCGGCCGCCGAGGGCGGTGACATGGACGCGCTGCTCGGCATGCTCGCCCCGGAGGTGGTGTTCCAGGGCGACGGTGGCGGCAAGGCGCGGGCGATCGCCCGGTCCGAGACCGAGCCGCGGCGCATCGCCCAGATGCTGGTCGGCGGGTTCCGCAGGGTCCGGATCCTCGGCGCCTCGCTCCGGCCGGCCTGGGTCAACGGCCGCCCGGGCGGTGTGACGTACGACGCCGAGGGCCGTGTGGCCAGCGTGGTCGAACTCGACGTCGCCGACGGCATGATCCGGGCGATCCACGCGGTGTCCAACCCCGACAAGCTCGGCCATCTCGGCCCGGTGTCGGACATCGGACGCCTGCCGCAGAGGTGACGACCGCCGTTCGTGAGCCGCTTGAGGCTCACGGCCGCCGCGCCGCTTCCCAGCCGCGTTCCAGCAGATCGAAGGCCGCGTTGACGGCGGCGACCCGGTCCGGGGCCGTCGCCGCGAGGGCCCGGGCTTCCAGGGCGAGATGGGCCAGGGCCGTGCAGGCGGGGTCGTCGGCGGGGGCTGCGGTGTCGGCGGCGATCGCCTCGGCCAGGGCGCGTTCGTGCCGCATCCACATGCGCCGGTGGTACTCCACGAGCGCCGGGGTGCTGGTGACCAGCCGCTGGAACGCGCCGATCTGCTCGTCGTACTCGGACTTGAGCGCCTGGGCGCGCAGCATGTGCTCGCGCAGGGACTGGACGAGTGGGGTGCCGGGCGCCCGGTCGCGTACGGCGGCGACCAGTGCCTGCTCCAGGTCCGCGTCCATGTCGAACAGCAGCGCTTCCTTGCTCGGGAAGTGCTTGAACAGGGTCGTGGTGGAGACGTCGGCCGCCTCCGCGATGTCCCTGATGCTCACCGCGTCGAAGCCGTGCGCCAGGAAGAGCTCCAGCGCCGCGTCCGCCAGCGCCCGGCGGGTCGCGGCCTGCGCCGACACCTGGGTCGGCCGGCCCGTGGTGACGTATCAAGCCTGGTACCGGGACTTCGCAGGTGACGCTGTGCGGCGAGCCGGGGCGACCCCGGTGGACGAGCGATCGGACAACCGATCGCCGTTCGGTGTCCTCGACATGGTGGGTAACTGCTGGGAATGGACCTCCACCAGCCTGGACGACCCCGGCGAGGCCGTCATCTGCGGTGGTAGCTACGACAATCCGATGCGGGCGGTGCAGAGCAGCAGCAAGGGCATCTACCGCAAGCGCGGTGCCAGCAACGCGGTCGGCTTCCGGTGCGTGCAAGACCTGGACACGTCCCAGGCAGAGGAGACGACGGCATGAGCGGAGGCGGGCCGCGTCACGGAACCATTGTGGACCGGCGTCCAAGTGGCGGAGGGATAAGCGGTGCTCTCGGTTCCTACATCGTCCGGGACGACGAGGACGAGCGTTACTACAGCTTCGACTACCGGCAGATCGTGACCGAGGGATTCCGGACCATCCGCACGGGCGAACGCGTCCGCTTTCATGTCAGCACGGAAAGCCCCGACCAGGCAGAATTCGTCATTCGCCTCGACCAGCCCGACCCAGTCGAGTACTACCGGTGAACCCCCCGGAGTTCCGCTGCTTGAGGATGTCACGGGCGCACGCCAGGAGTTGACCGTCATCCTGCCCGTACGGCTGTTACACGTCCCCAACTGGCCCGAGGGTCCGTTCCCCTTCGAGCTGGGCAGTCGCCGCACCGATGCCCGCACCCGGTCCACCTACTTCGCCCCTGCCTCCGCCCGCGCGATCTACGGGGCACCCGGGCGACCACGTCGCTGGCACCTGCCGCTGGACGTCAAGCAGGACGGGCTCCACCTGCTGGGCATGGAACTTCTCCGCGCAGCTACGGCTCGCAATCCAGAACATGCCCTGGCCGTATTGCACTTGAGCGTGGAAAGACCGCTGCTGCCTGTACTGCGCTCTCTGGCCGGCCGACGGCCGGGTCCCATCGACGATCCGCTCGCAGGTCCCCTTGACCCAGCCGGGCTTCTCGCTGGCATCGCCGACGTCCGTAACCCAGATGCCCCCTTCGCTATAGCCAGGCCCTACACCATCGCCTTCATAACCCCTACGTCACAGCAGACCCCTGCCCTCCGCTCCGGCCTGGAAGGGGCGCTGCCTGCGAGCGCGGATCGCTGGCTGTGGCAACTGGCGTCACGCTCCGCTCCGGACGACTTTCCCCTGCCCCCAGAGACTGCCAACGACCAGCTCAAGGACTTCGTCAGGATCTCCGCCGACTGGAGTGCCCTCGTACTACGTCAAGGGGCAGCCTTCCTCGGCCACCGAACCGACACCGGCGCCGGCGACTTCTTCGAATTCGCCGCACTGCACTCCCGCACCGTCTACCTTGATGCCCTGCTCCTCGGCGCGCTCCAGCGCGATCACATCGACGAGCTCACCGACGAACTCTCCGAGGTGTTCAACTCCTCACAGCTGGCACGCCGGGTTTCCGCACTGGAGAGGAACTTCGCTGTCTTCCGCAGCACCTACTGGCGACAGCACCTCACAGCTCACGGGGCAGCGAACGATCTGCTGCTCGCCTTCCAGAACCAGCACCGGCTCCCAGCCCGTTTCCATGAAATCCTCGCTGAAGCAGCCGACTACAGCAGACTCGTACAAACCCAGGAAAGCCAGCAGATCAGCGGGGCCCTGGGCGTCCTCACCATTCTCGGCCTGCCACTCGGCACGGCCCTCAGCATCCTGCAAGTCCTCAGCGACAACTCTGTGGCAGACCTGCTCATCGCACTGACACTGTCGGTCGCCGCCGCAGCCGGGGCCCTCACCACACGGTATGGGCGCTTGGTCTTGTCATCCCTGCGAGGCAGGGATGACAAGGCGTAGGACGCTGCAACCCGCCAGGTGACCGGGCCGGGTAAGCCCGACCAGTCGGCCTTCGGGCGATCCCGAGACGGACTGTCGTCGCACCCGCATCCGGGTGCTCAGTTGCGCTTCACTGACGCCGACGGGCTGCGGCTGACCTGCTTCGCCACCAACATCAAGCACACCCCGATCGCCGATGTGGAAACGGGCGCCCACCCGGCGCGACAGCCGGGCCATCAGCCTGCCCACGTGACAGAAATCCCCGCCTTGAACAGGCAGAAAGGGTCCGTCAGCAAGCTGACGGACCCTCATGCAAGATCGAGGTTAGTGCTTCTTCATGATTTTGAAGTAGGTTGTGCCCAGGTTGAGCTGGAACACCATGCCGTACTGTTTGCGGATGGCGGCCACCGTAGCGGAAGACGGTTCGCGCAGACACCGTTTGACCGGTGGGTCATTTTCACACGGGCCTGTCGGTTCGCTGATGAAATTTGGTTTCCATTGGCGGTCGCGTACCGGATCCCACTTCAGGCTCTGGCTTGCGGCGTCACGCAAAGGCACTTCAGGATTTCGTTTGTCATACGGCTTCCGGTAGTAGTCGATGAGCGCTCCGTCGACTGTGTGGTTGAACTCAATGCCGGGTACGTTCCGGTCGCCGGCTGTGAGGATCCCGTCGAGGACGGGCACGATGTGTTTCGGGTTGGCGCCGAAGTAGGCGGTGACATTCAGACCGCAGCTGATCTGGTACAGGTCGCTGTCCCTGGTCTCCAGCCATCCCTTCGCTGTTCCGCCCCAGCAGTTGTCGCGGACCACGACCAGGCCGAGCTTCAAGGGCGTGTGCTCGACGTACGCCTGAACCACTTCTCTGAGCCCAGCTTCCGACTTCTGCCTGGCGTTGACCGCTTCCGGGCTGCCGGCAAGTTCGCGGACAGTCTTCTCCGGTACAGCCCGGTCCTCTGCCGAGCACGCGGACACCGCCAGCGCCAGAAGCATCAATGCGGCTGTCTTGACCTGCTTGACCCGCTTCATGAACGTGGCTTCCTCCCGTCTGCCCTCAGCATGCAGCCCACGTGCGGCCGGCAGCATGAGTATGTGTACTCAAAAAGCGTGTGGGGAAGCCCTGTTGGACTTCCCCACACGGTCTGGCTGGGTTACTTCTTGGGCCAGGCGCCCAGCGCGGCCTCCAGGGTGTCCGCGTACAGTCGCGCTCCGGTGATCTTCGGATGGAACGACTGCGCGGAGATGCCGAACTGGAAGAACGGCCAGTCGATCTTCGGTTCGTCGCTGTCTGTCAGATCGGTGACAATGCCGTGAATGCTTTCGGGGTCGCCGCAGACGGCCTTGCCGTGGAAGAACGCCTGCGGGTTGGCGTAGCCGACGTCCACTCCGTGCTTCCTGACGAGGTCAGCGGTCTCGAACATCGTCTGTGCCAGGTAGTCGGCCACGCCGTTGAGCCACTGCGATTCCTCCGGTGAGATCCCGACGAGAGGGATCTTGTTGAGGCAGGAGGCGTCGTTGGACAGCAGCGGCGGGTAACCCATGAGGACGATCCTGGCATTCGGGGCCTTGCTGTGGATTGCCTCGATCGTCTTCTGGATGCTGGGTGCGACGACATCGCTGATGAGGTCCGGGATGGCTTCCGCGAGCGGCTTGCCCTGGTAGGGGCCATCAGGTACGCCCTTGCCTTCGACGTTGTCGAACTTCTTCTCCTGGCACGGATTCCCTGGCCCCATGCACTGAGTGATCACGTAGCCGAACCGGGAGTCGTTGCCGCCGATGGAGATGGTGACCAGGTCGGTGTTCTGGTCCAGGTATCCCTGATTGATCTGCGGCAACTCTCCGCTGTTGTCATATGTCCTGTCGTTGTTGTCGGCCGGAGCGATCACGTTGTAGGTGCGGGATCCGGAGCAGGCGATGAGGTGGTAGTCCATCCGCGCGCTCCAATTGTCGTCCAACTCGCCGATGGAGAGCTGTTCGCCGGGGAGCTTTGCCTGCCGGGACCACGCATAGGTGGAGCGGTGGCAGCCGTCGCGGTCTCCGCTGGCCTTGTTGCGCCAGTTCGTCTCCGGGTAGTAGTCCCGGTTGCCCTCGGAGGCTCCCTCACCACTGGAGAAGGAGTCGCCCATCGCGACGACCGTGTGGTTCGGCTTACCGGGAAGGCCCTGGAAAGCGACCGCGCCCCAGGCAACGTCCTCGTCGCCGGTCCCGTCGGCGGTGGTGTTGGTCAACGTCACGGACGGGGTTCCGGTGAAGTGGAAGACGCCGAGGCTGACCCATCGGCCGGCTCGCTGCTCCACGATCCGCGTAGGGCTGCTCGTGTCAGAACCGCCGATCGTGTAGGCGGCCTGCCTGGTCTGTGCGCCGGTGTCGGGAAGGTGGACCAGGACACGCGCCCAGTTGAGGCTCTGGCCGAGGGTCCAGGTGCCGTCGATGGTCATGTAGCCGCCGTCACCGCCGAAGTGGTCGGCGTTGCGGGTGTGGGTGTACCAGTAGTGGCCGCCGTACCCGCCGCCCACCGAGTGCAAGTCGGCCTTCGCTTCGTACCGGCCTTCCGTACCCGGGTTGAACTTGAACTGGAAACTTCCTGCGGAGTGGATCGTTGCGCAGCCGCTCTGATCGCTCCAGGACGGCGTTCCGTCCGGCACCGAGGCGACGACGTTGGATCCGGCCGGGGCGGCGGAGCACACGGGCGTACCGGTCTGGAGCCGGTAGCCGCGCCCCGGTTCCTGCACCAGCTTCTCGTACTTGATGTTCTCGTGCCCGCAGCTGGTGGCGCAGTCGGCCTTCCAGGTCACGTTGGGCTGGTTCCACCAGTACTGTGCGTAGCACTCGGCGTCCGGGCACTTCGGCGGAGTGTTGGGATCGCAGTTGTTCTTGGAGTTGCAGAACGCGTCCAGCGGCGGCTGTACGGCGGTGCGCTGGGCGACCAGGGTCCACCATGCGGGCCGGAAGCCGGCCGAGGAGAAGCCGGACTCGCCCGGCCAGTCCTGGCGGCCGGAGGTGGCGTAGGAGTAGCCGGTGTCCTGGGACCAGGCGGCCCAGCCCATCACCTTCTCCTCGTACGGCCAGTCCTGCGGATGGGCCGCGTCCTTGTTCGCCGCCGGCCCGTCCACGTCGGTGTTCATGAACGGATGGCCCCAGCTCTTGGCGTAGATCGGGTTGGCCGGGTTGTTGTACCAGCCCAGGCCCCAGTGTCCGGAGTGCTGGCCGGCCTGCGAGGGAGGGTTGAAGCCGAGGTTGTAGTTCCACACGGCCGTGAACCAGTTCTCCACCCGGGAGGAGTCGTCGTTGTTGACGGTGATCTTCTGGCCGTTCTGGTGGACCTCGTTCCACTTGTCGGCGAGGATCTTCAGGGAGGCGGCGACGTTCGTCGTGTAGTCGATCGCGACGAGTTTCTGAAGGCGCGGGTCCAGACTGGTCTCGCCCGGCTTCTCATGACCGGGCAGGCGCATGCCGTCGGTCACCTGGCCGACGCCGTAGCCGCAGTCGGACTTGTCCCAGTTGATCTGCCAGTAGGCGGCCGGGTCGTTGGGGTCGGCCTTGTGGCCGTAGTAGCCGTCGACGGCGGCCAGCGGGTTGCCCATCTGTCCGGGGATCGATCCGCCCTCGGCCTGCCACAGGTTGGACTCCTGAGCCATGATGCCGAGGACCACGTTGGCCGGGATCCTGCCGCCTCCGGTGAGCTGGGGCAGGGGGAACAGCGACTGCGGGTCGACGGTGCCGAGGCCCGCCTGGGCACGGTATCCGCCCTGGCGGATGTAGCTGGCGCTCAGATCACCGCGCACGGCCATGTCGACGGCCCACTCGACCTGGTTCGGCGTTGGCTGGAGTGCCTGGACGTTGACGTCGTTGCGGGAGACGGCGCACCAGCGGTCGTCGTCGGTCGGTGGGCTCACCGTCAGCCCGGCTGCCTTCGGGGAAGGCTTGGGCCGGGTGTGCGTTGCAGTGGCGGTGGCGAGGACCGGGGAGGGATTGTTGCCCGAGCCGTCGCCGACGTCCTTCTGCACGCTCTGCGTCAGCCTGGTTCCGGTGGTGGTGGCGGTGCTGGTGACCGTCAGGGGACCGTCGCTGGCGGCGCCCGGCGCGGCCGTGCGCGGGGCGGGCTCCTCGGACTTCGTGAAGCCCTTGCCCGCGTCCTTGATGTGCGCCAGGCCGGCGCGCACACCGGGGGCGAGGACGGGGTCGATGGCGAGACGGCCGTCGGAGGAGATGTCGGTGCCGGCGGGGGCGCCCAGGGGGGTGACGCCGGTTCCCGCGGTGGTGGGGGTGCCGTGAGGGCGCCCGGTGAGGAAGACCCTGCCCGCGCCGCCCTGCACGAGGTCGAGGTCGCCGAGCCGGCCCGAGGCGATGCTCTTCGGCGTGCCGCTGCCGGTGAACAGTTCGGCGTGTGCCGTGGAGTTGCCCGTGCGGTCGAGGAAGGCGATCGTGCCGTCGGCGGTGGGCCGGATGTCGAACGGGGCGCTGTCCGCGTCCGCGAGGTTCTTCACCCTGCCCGAGTGGTCGAGGTGGACCCGGCGGCTGCCGAACGCGGCGACCGTGCCGTCCCGCACCGGAAGGGCGCTCGTCAGTTCACCTTTGGCCGCTACCGTGCCCGTGGTCTTCCCGGACACGTCCACGGTGATCACCCGGGTCCGGGTGTGCGCGGCGTCGTTCATGTCCCTGAAGCCGGTGAACGCGGCTTGGTGCGTGGTCGTGTTGCAGGACGGGTCGAAGGAGGCCAGCGACGCGGTGAAGGGCAGCTTCGTCACCTTGCCGGTCGTCAGGTCGACGATGGCGGCGAACGCGCCGCCTTGCATCAGGTCGGGCTTGTTCGTGAAACTGCGCGGCGCATACACGGCCGCGACGTGGTCGCGGTCCATCACGCACTGGTTGCCGATCCATGAGTCCGCCGGCAGGCCCGGCTCGGCGAGGACAGCGGCGGTCTTCCACGCGTACGCCTGGCTGCTGTCGGCGACCAGGACCTTATAGCCGTCGGTATCGGCCGCCCCGGTCACCGCTCGGTCGGTGGAAGTCTTCCAGCCGGCGCCGAGCTTCTTGCCCGGATCCGTCACGCGGCCGGGAGGCGCTAGCGTGGCGTGTGCGTTGTTGCCAGGGTCGGGGCTGGGTGTCGGCGCGGCAGCGGCGGGCGCTGCCTGTAACAGGCCGCCGGTTAAGGCCGCGCAGGCAGCCAGGGCAGCCAGGGCAGCCAGGGCAGGTGTGCTCTTTTTCTGCGTCTCAAGAGAGCTTTCCCGTTTCTAGTTGAGAGGTACCCCTGCCTGGTCGGGGCAGGGCTCGGTCGCCCAACCCGGGGGGATAGACGGCCAGAGCGCGGGCGCGAGTGCGAAACGAGTTGGCTGGCGGCGGAGGCGCCAGCGGCGCGGACTGCGGACCCGGACTTCTCCAGCCGGGTCCGCTCACCCTAGAAACGTGGCGGCAATGGACACGTACACGTCCATGCCAGAGCTGGTGAACCAGCCGACCACGTGGTGCCGGCCGCCACGGGCGTAGTCGCGTATCAGCGTTTGCGTCCTACATGGGGGCCAGTCGCGCCCTGGACCGACTCACCAAACAGCGCGCGCGAACAGGCCGTTCTGGATGGTGGTCGGGAAGAGTGCCGAGATTCGGGTTCTCTAGCCCTTGTATTCGGTCCGCTCGACACTCTCGATGGTGATGTGCGGTTGCGCGGGAGGCGTGTGACCAGGGTCGCTTACCGTCAGCTCCGTCGGCCACGAGGTCCCGGGATACAGGCCGACGACATCCATCGAAGCGCTGACCGTCGCATTGAAACCACCCGGCCCCGTAACCCGAAGGCGGAATCGATAGAACGCACGCTTGCTACCGCTGTTGACCACCTCCACGGGGACCGTCAGCCCACCCTTGTCCCGCCTGGCCGTGTAGACGGTCACGTCTCCTTGGCGGATGACCGGAGTTCCGAAGTGCTCGCTGCCCTTGGCGACGCCGGTCACCGGGGACGGCGTGATGGTCACTCCAGGCGGTGCAGCCTGCCTGCGCTCCCTTTCCACCTTCTGTCTGGCCGCCTCTATCCCGTCAGACCTCGTGCTGGCGGCGGCCGACGACGTGGCGGAATCCGGCGTTGAGGACTGAACGGCTGAGGTATCCGGGCCATGGCTCGCCGGTTCGTGCCCGCATGCAGCGGTCATCGCTCCGGCAGCGATGAGCAGGACAAGGAACCGGCGAGATACCGGCGTACGTATGGGCATGACATGCACCTCGGGAGGGAGAGGGACGGGTACGGGTGACGGTCAGTCGCAGCCATAGACGTCCGTCTGCCGGTCGATGATCGCAACATCGCCCTCCCACATCAGGGCGTTCACGACGGCGCAGCCGGGATCGAAGTCGCCCTCGACCTTGACCGGACCCGCGTAGTCAGGGAACCAGCCATCATCGACCTTGCACGTGGTCCCGCACAGCTTCAGCTTCATGTGCTTCTTGACCCCGAGGTTGTTGTCGAACAGGGCGCATGCCCCGTTCGCCCCGCCCGGCCCCCACTTGGTGTATGTGAAGAGGGTCCCGAACCGGCGGGAGTCCGGAAGCGGATTTACCAAAGCCAGCTTGTATCCGCTCCCGCACAACAAGCCGCCGGCTTGTACCGCTGCAGGGTTGGCCGCCGCGAGGGCACGCGTCTGCGGATCACGCGCCGCGCTCGGTGCAAACTCCACGTTGGTGCCGGGCACCTTCTCGGGAACCGGCTTCGAGTCCTGGGCCAGGGCTTGTGGAGCTAACAGAACCGAAGAGACGAAAGCTGTGGACACGGCAAGAGCAGGCAGCCACTTGCGCATGATGTCATTCCCCCATGTTGAAAGAACAAGGGGGCCTCGCCCGTGGCGGCACGCGCGTGATTGTGGTCCCCGTTGTGCTGAGCGTGTGTTGGTCGTCCACTCCCGTCCCGCCCGGTTGACACGGGCTGGCAGTTCCCCAACTGACCGGGAGCAGCTCGCCACTCTAGACAGAGCATGTTCATGTCGGTCAAGAACAGCTATGTCGGCCCGGCGTGAAAGCAACTCCGGCAGCGGCAGCCATCCGGAATGCGGTGATCAAGTGTGCAACCCAGGAGGCACCTGTGTGACTCCTGGGAAGCGGAGGGGGATGCGAGGGGACCGCTGGGGCTGCCAGGGGTGGCCGGATTCAACCCCTTCCTCACCAACATCCGAGCGAAGCGAGAGACAGGGGTCAAACTGCGAGCATCGAGGCCGAGTACGACCCGGTACCCGCCTGCCAGGCACAGGCGTTCGTGCGGGACGGAAGGTGGGTGGTCGAGGTACGGCATCCACAGCATCCCGACGCGGAACCGCTGGCCGTGGCGGACGCTGATGAGGCTTCGTGAAAATGGCTCTGGCCGCAGTTTCTGTTGGTGATCTTCACTCGGTGAGGTGAAGTCGTCGGGCTGCGGCTGCGGTGTTGTCCTCGTGGTGGTGCGCTGGTGGGAGCGGGGCGGTTTCGGCGGTCGGAGGGGTGACCGCGGTGGCGATGGGCTCGGGTTCGGGGCGGGTGATTCCGCCGTTGACAGTGCGGATGGCACGGGCGAGTAATCCGCGGGGCACGGCCGCGATGTGGGTGCAGGATCGGCTGGACGGCTTGTTCACGGATGCTGACTTCGCCGACTGGTATCCGGCTGACGTTCGACGTGGGCTGGCACCAGGTCCCGCATTTCTCTCGGGTAGGTCCTGCGGCAGATGGCTGATTCCGCGAGCAACCGTGGACGGCCTGTCGCTGGGTCCGTACGCTGGGTAGCCGGTCTGGGCAGAGCACAGGGGGCGACGTATGGGCGGTACGTGGGACGCGGATCCGCAGGCGCGGCTGGTCCGGCGCATCGGCGTCGCGCCGGCGGAGCTGGGTACGACTGGGGGCAGGGACGGCTGTCCGGACATCTGGGAACTCGACAACGGCGACTTCGCGGTCATCGGCCGTGACCTTACGACGGTCTATTCCGAGGGGCTGCCCGAGGATGCGGTGATCGGCGGTGGTGAGCGCCTCGTGGTCATCCCGCGCGTCACGCTGCTGGCCGCCAAGGCGCACATTCCGGATGCGTGACCTTCTTGGCGTCTCGCCCGGCGAGCGGTTGGGACTGGACGCTTATCGCGACGACTTCCGCAGCAGGGATTTCGCTGTTGACGGGTGCGATTCGTGGAAGCTGGAACGTCGCCAGCACTTCCGTGAGCCGGGCGACGCGAGCTGGGATGCCTTTGTCCAGGGGGACTGGGAGGAGGCGCTGAGGCTGATCGAGGCCCAGCGTGCCGAGTTGCTCGACGTATCCCGTCTGGCCGCGCGTCATCGGTGCCGTCTGCTGCGTGTCCGTGTGGTGGAGCAGCCGCTCACGCCGTACTTGCAGTGGGAGCTGCATCTGCTGCGTGTGCGGGCTGAATGCGGTGAGCTGATCCGCGTCATCGGCCCGGAACACATCGAGGCATACGAACACGGGGGCACAGTACCGGAGTTGGTCACGCTGAACGACGACACGGTGTACGAGATCCTTTACGACGCGGAGGGTGTCCTGGAAGGGGGCGTGCGCTACCTCGGTGCGGGAACGAGGGATCGTGTCGCGGCGCGAGTCGAGGAGCTGTACGTGCTGGGTGAGGACATCGGCACGTTTTTCGACCGTGAAGTGGCCCACCTCAAGCCTCCGACGGGTGTATGAGCCGCGCGAGGAAGTCAACTCCTCACTCTCCGGCACCGCCCGTGACGTCGTGCAGGCCCGCGACGTACAAGGCGGGATACATTTCCACGCTCCGGCGACCGATCGCGTGCGGCCGCCGGTTCCGTACCAACTCCCCTTTGCAGGACAGGGCTTCGTCAACCGACGCGCTGAACGTGAGGCGCTCGACCGTCTCCTCGATGACGGTCTCGCCCATGCGCAGGTGCTGCTGGTAACCGGCACTGCGGGAGTCGGTAAGACGTCTCTGGTGCTGCACTGGTCACACGCGGTCCGTGACCGGTTCCCCGATGGCCAGTTGTATGCCGACCTGCACGGCTACGACCCGCAGGCCCCCGTCAGGTACGAGCGGGTCCTTGAAAGCTTCCTGCGGGTGCTCGGCGCCCCTGCGGACGCGGTTCATGCTGAAGGCGAGCACATGGCCGCGGCCTTCCGCTCGTGGCTTGCCGACCGCAGGCTGCTGATCGTACTCGACAACGCCGCCAGCGCGTCCCAGGTCAGGCCTTTGCTGCCGGCGACGCCGGGATGCCTGGTCATCGTGACCAGCAGGCACCGTCTGCCTGGCCTGACGATCCGGGAGGGAGCGCGGCGCCTCACGCTGGATGTCCTCGACCAGGACGGCTCGGTCGCCCTGCTGCGCAGCGTCACCCGGGGCTACCGGGACGGCGACGATCCCGAGCAGGTGGCGGAGCTCGCCTCGCTTTGCGCGCGCCTGCCGTTGGCGCTCAGGATCGCTGCCGAGCGCGCGGCGGGGCGGCCGCTGATGCACCTGGCGGATCTGATCGGCGAGCTGCGTGACGAGTCCGGTCGGTGGGAAGTTCTGTCGGCAGACGGCGACGAGGAGTCCGAGGCGGTGCGTCCCGTGTTCACATGGTCCTATCGGGCGCTGCCCTCAGATGCCGCCCGGCTCTTCCGGCTGCTCGGACTGCACCCCGGGCCGGACTTCAGCGACACGGCTGCGGCAGCCCTCGCGGGAGTCGACGTCCGTACCGCGCGACGCCTGCTCGATGCCGTCGCTGCCGCGCATATGGTCGATCAGACCGCATCTGATCGCTTTCGCCTGCATGACCTGCTGCGTGCCTATGCCGCCGATCAGGCACGGCTGGAGCAGACCCAGCAGGAGCGCCAGGACGCGCTGCGCAGGGTGCTGACCTGGTACCTGCACACTGCGGACGCGGTCCAGGCCCGCGTCGCACCGCGGGAGCCTCGCGTGGAGTTGGTACCTGCCGACGGAGGACTGCCCGAGCTGCGGTTCGCCGACGAGGCTCAGGCGATGCGATGGTACGAGGCGGAACGCGACAACCTCGTGGCTGCCGTACGCGCGGCCGCGAGTGGTGGGCTGGACCGGATCGCCTGGCAGCTGGCGGTGGTGCTGCGTGCCGTCTACATGACCAACAATCCGTTTCAGGACTGGATCGCCACCTCGCAGATCGGTCTGGAGGCCGCCCGGCGTGATGGCGATCGAGGTGCCGAAGCCGAACTGGAGGAGAGCCTCGGCATGGCGTACGCCCAGTCCCAGTGCCTGGCAGCCGCCGCCGAGCACTACGAGTCGGCGCTGACCCTGCGCCGGGAACTTGGCGATACCTTCGGGGAGGCACTGACGCTCAACGGTCTTGGTCTGCTTGAACTACGCCGCCGTAACCTCGCACAGGCACAAGCGGCGCTCGAAGGCAGCAGGGGGCTGTTCGCGGCGCTGAACGACGGCTTCTGGGAACCTCGCGTGGCAGTCAACCTTGCACAGGTGGAACTGGAACTCGGACACCCGGCCGGCGCACTCGGTCCGTTGCGCCGGGGAATCGAGGTCTTCAGGGCCCATGGCGATCGCCATGCCGAGGGCAATGCCCTTCGGCTCCTTGCCGCGGCGGAGTTGGACAGCGGAGACGCGGATGCTGCGTTGGCACATGCCGAGCAGGCCGTAGCCATCGCCACCGAGATCCGCAGCGCGGCCGCGGAAGGCTACTGGCTGCTGGCTCTGGGCGATGCTCAACGCGCCACCGGGCATGCCACCCAGGCACTGGCCTCCTACCGTCGCGCCGCCGCGCTCCAAGAAGAGTTGGGCGACCGCGCCCGCCAAGCCGCCGCCTGGGACGGTTTCGGGCAGACGTACCTGCAACTCGGCCGCGCTCAGGAATCCGCCGAATGGCACCGCCGGGCAGTGGCCACCTACCGCGACCTTGAGCAGACATGGGAGATGGCACGAACGCTGGCGCATCTGGCGGATGCCCTGGACCGTGCCGGCACACCGCAGGAGGCCGCTGACGCACGAGCGGACGCATGCGGACTGCTCACGGCGTTCACCGATCCGCGCGCTGTGCGGTTACGGGAAAGCATCGTCCAGCGGTGACGACTTCACGACGAGGCCAGCCAGCGATCACGAGCCGGGACCGGCACCGATTCGGTGACCCACAG
This sequence comes from Streptomyces roseochromogenus subsp. oscitans DS 12.976, assembly GCF_000497445.1. NCBI lineage: Bacteria > Bacillati > Actinomycetota > Actinomycetes > Kitasatosporales > Streptomycetaceae > Streptomyces > Streptomyces roseochromogenus. Next base: position 6,224,440 of record NZ_CM002285.1, read on the forward strand.
CGGCCCGTCCCCGCACCGCATCCTCACACCGCTCACCTCGCTGACGCTGGTCCGCAGCACACTGACCCACTTGCCCCGAACGACTGCCAGCGGCCCCGGCACGGCGAACAGGCCGAAACGGTAGGCCCGCACCAGGTTGTGGATCTCCCGGGCCGGCCGGCTCCAGTCGATGACCGCGCTCTCGGGACCCATGGAACCCTCGTACGACGCCAGCGACTCGTCCTGCGTTGTCCCTGCGAAACCGTCTTCCGCCAGAGCCAGCGCCTCCGGCACCAGAGCCCGGATCGTGGCCCGGACCTGTGTAAAGACCACGTCGCCTGCCAGATCGTCCGGCAGGGGAATGCCGCCGCGCTGCGCCACGACCGGGCCGCTGTCGAACGCCTCGTCCATCCAGTGGACGGTCACCCCGGTCTCCTCATCGCCGTGCCGCACGGCCCAGTGCACCGGCATCGGCCCCCGGTGCCGCGGAAGCAGCGACGGATGGACGTTCAACACTCCAAGCCGCGGTACACGCAGCACAGACGCGGGCAGTCGCCACGGAATCCCGTAACACACGACAAGGTCAGGTTCGTATCCGGCGAGGCTGAGCGCGAGGCCCTGCGGGCTGCGAGAGACCACCAGTTCGGGCCCGGGCGGCATCGCAGCCAGCACCTCATCCGCGGCAGCCCCACCCTGCGAAGCAGCGCACACGTACGCGACCGGGGCGTGGCCGGCTGCCTCGCACGCCGCAGCCAAGTCCTCGAAGCCCTCGGCCCCGTACGACATCAGCACTACGCGCATCCGTCAGCCACCTTCCACCACGACGGGCGAAGCCGAACCGCAAAGGTGCGTGATCATCTCATGGATCCGATGACATCCGTGCTCCTGCCCAGCGCACAGTCCCTTGTCACGGCGATTCTTACCGACGGCTGGACACACGTACGCGACGCCCTGGCGCGCCGCTGGAGCCGGCAGACCGGCGAAGCGCGAGCCGACGTTGAACGCCGTCTGGACACGGCCCACCGCCAAGCCGCAGGCATGGGCGATGACGAGGCCGTCCAGAGAGCGTACTGGGCCGGATATCTCGCCGCTGTTCTGGCCGAGCGCCCAGCCATGCTCGACGTTGTACGCGAGCTGCCCGACATGCCTGACCTGCACAACACCAACAACGGCACCGTCACGAACCTCATCCAAGCTCGGGACGTCCACGGCAACATCTCCTTCGGGCCGCAGTAACGGGCGTACTGGAGGCGGTGCGGCGGTGGACTTCGAGCCGGACGCCCGGATCAAAGAGCTTGACCTGTCGGAGCCCGTCGACATCGGCCGCGTGGACGTACTGACCGGACGGCACCGTCGATGCGTCGCGGTCTGGCTCCAGCCGAGCCTGGAATGGAGATCGTCTGTCGGGACCGGCCCGCACCTATGCGACACTGCTGCGGCGTCATGCGAGTTGGAGCACGCGGAGGCGGCGTGCGATGCGGCCTGGTCGACGGCGACGGCGGACCAGCGGTGGGTGGCCGGGCTGGAGCAGTAAGAGCCGGTGCTCCATGCGCTGGAGTGGGCTTGATCCGCTTTGGCGGACATCCGAGATCAGGGGTTGAGTCCCCGGAAGGATGTCCACCATGGAGAGCATGGGGAAGAAGAAGCCGCGTCCTCGCCGCTCGTTCACGCCGGAGTGCAAGGCCGAGATCGTCGAGCTGTGCCGACGTGGTGACCGCTCGGTCGGCCAGGTCGCCAAGGACTTCGACCTGACCGAGACCGCGGTGCGCGACTGGGTCAAGCAGGCCGAAGTCGATGCAGGCGAGCGGGACGGCCTCACCCGCAGCGAATGCGAGGAATTGGCCCAACTGCGGCGGGAGAACTGCCGCCTGCGCGAGGACGTCGAGATCCTCAAGCGGGCCACGGCTTTCTTCGCGAAGGAGACCCGGTGACGGTGCACCCGTTCATCGAGGCGGAGAAGCAGGCGGGCCACAGCGTCAAACGCGCGTGTGAACTGCTGAAGGTCTCCCGTGCCGCCTTCTATGCCCGCCGCACCGGCGCCGTCGGCCCCCGGGCCGTGCAGGATGCGGAGCTCACCGAGCGGATGACCGCCGTCCACGACCGGTCCCGAGGCACCTACGGGGCCCCGCGCATCCACGCCGCCCTCAAGCGCGAGGGCACGGCCTGCGGCCGAAGACGCATCGCCCGGCTGATGCGGGCCGCCGGGCTCGCCGGCCGCCACCGCAGACGCCGACACCGCACCACGATCGCCGACCCCCACGCGGCCACCCGCCCGGACCTGGTCCTGCGCGACTTCCGGCCCGACCCGACCACGGCTGACGTCCGCTGGTGCGGCGACATCACCTACATCCCCACCGACGAGGGCTGGCTCTACCTGGCCACCGTCATCGACATCGCCTCCAGGCGAGTGGTCGGCTGGGCCACCGCCGACCACCTGCGCACCGAGCTGGTCGCCGAGGCGCTGCGGTCCGCCTGCCACCGACGCCGCCCCGCCGGGTCGGTGATCTTCCATTCCGACCGCGGCTGCCAGTACACCAGCCATGAATTCGCCCTCCTTGCTGCCGAGTTGGATATCCGGCTGTCGGTCGGCCGCACCGGCCAGTGCTGGGACAACGCGCTGGCCGAGTCGTTCTTCGCCACCCTGAAGAACGAACTGTACGGCGACCGCCCCTGGCCGAGCAGGTCCGTCGCCCGCACAGCGGTCTTCGAGTGGATCGAGGGCTGGTACAACTTGCACCGGCTGCACAGCAGCCTCGGCTACCGCAGTCCCGCTGACTATGAGGCCGCCCTGGCGGCCTGACCACCACACCGACGGTGTCCGTCAAAGCGGAACAAGCTCACCCGGGCGTCCTCGTCGGTAACGCAACGACGGATGAGCTGGTACTCGTCGTGCTCCAGGAAGACCATCTCCTCGACGATCTCGTCGTCGGCTCGAGGCAGCCGGGTGCCGGCGCAGCAGTTCTTGGTCCTGAGCGGGGGCTCGGCCTCGATCGCGGCCTGGACGATGCACCACAGGAGACCGTGCCGGTTGGCTATGGACTTGGGAGCGGCAGGTCGGCGGATCCACCGCCCCGTCACCGGATCCTGCTGGCCGGCCTCCTGGAGGCGGATCCAGTCGTGCACGTCGTCAGACGTGATGTTGCCGATGGTGGCTGGCATGAGCTGTCCCGCCCGCGTCGTATGCACGAAGAGCGAGAGATGGCGGTCCACTTCGCGGAGATAGTCGTCACGGGTCCGGCTGTCGATGCCGGTGAGACGCTCCAAGTAGCGGCGTGACCACTCGGCGAGCGGTACGTCGTCGGGGTCCTGCTCGGGTTCGACAAAGCCCTGGCTCGGGACCCAGCCGAAGGGCCACTGCTGGCCGTGAGCGTCAACGAGCTTCTTGAACGCCTCTGCCTCGGCCAGCTCTCCGAACCTCTCGGACTCCCACGAACCGCCACGCCCTCCCTGGAGCCAGCGGACCTGGAAACTCGCCGTGCCGTCCTTGCGAATCCGATTCCTGATGGTCGCCATGGGACCGGACAGTAGATCGAAAATCCGGCCGCGTTTGGCCGCCGTTTGGCCAAGCCGGGAGACCAAAAGGCCCCTGGCCTGCGTTTCCGCAGGCCAGGGGCCTTTCAGACAAGGGTGAGTGACGGGACTCGAACCCGCGACATCCTGGACCACAACCAGGTGCTCTACCAGCTGAGCTACACCCACCATGACCGGCGGTGGAAGTCGTTTCCCCGACCGGCCGAGAAGAAGTCTACAGGGTCCGCGGGGGTGCTCGCGCACACGTTTTACGGCACCCTTGCGCGGGACCTCCGAAGACTTGCGGGAAGACTTACTGAGCAGGCAGGACGTGCTTGGCGGCGATCGCCTTCGCCGTGTCGGAGTCGGGACCGGGCTGCGGGACGAAGATGGCCTCGCGGTAGTAGCGCAGCTCGGCGATCGACTCGCGGATGTCGGCGAGGGCCCGGTGGTTGCCGTTCTTCTCCGGGCTGTTGAAGTACGCCCGCGGGTACCAGCGCCGCGCCAGCTCCTTGATGCTGGAGACGTCCACGATCCGGTAGTGGAGGTGGCTCTCCAGGGCCGGCATGTCCCGCTCCAGGAAGCCGCGATCGGTGCCGACGGAGTTGCCGCACAGCGGAGCCTTGCCGGGCTCCTTCACGTACTGCTTCACATACGCGAGGACCTGCTCCTCGGCGTCCTTCAGGGTCGTGCCGTTCGGGAGCTCGGCGAGCAGCCCGGACGCGGTGTGCATCTGACGCACCACCTCCGGCATCGTCTCCAGCGCCTGGTCCGGCGGGCGGATGACGATGTCCACCCCCTCGCCGAGTACGTTCAGCTCGGAGTCGGTGACGAGGGCGGCCACCTCGATGAGAGCGTCGTCGGACAGCGAGAGGCCGGTCATCTCGCAGTCGATCCACACCATGCGATCGTTCATGCGACCACCCTAAAGCTGGCCTGAGCTTTTCGGTCCCCCTGCGCCGGCGCTGGGCCGGCCTGTACCGAAAAGAAACCTGTACTGAAAAGAAAGGGGGGCGAGTGTGGACTCGCCCCCCCTTCTCCCAGCTACCGCTCCGTCTCTCAGCTACCGCTCCGCGGCCCCGGCAGCAGTCCCACCGCGCCCGCCGCCTGGCGGCGGGTCTGCATCGGGACTCCGTTGTCGCGGTCCGGGTGCAGCATGGTGGGCGAGTGACCTATCGCACCTGGGCCAGGCAGGCCCGGGGGCGGGCCCGGCGCGGGCAGCGCCGGCTCCGCGTCGGCCGGCCGGTCACCCTGCGGCCGGCGGGCCCGGTAGGCGGCCCGGTAGGCGGCGGGGGACGAGCCGAGCTGGCGGCGGAAGTGGCCGCGCAGCGCGACGGGGGAGCGGAAGCCGCACCGGCCCGCCACCTCGTCCACGGAGTAGTCCGACGTCTCCAGCAGCCGCTGCGCCTGCAGCACCCGCTGCGTGATCAGCCACTGCAGCGGCGCGCTGCCGGTCAGCGAGCGGAACCGGCGGTCGAACGTACGGCGGCTCATATAGGCGCGTGCCGCCAGGGTCTCCACGTCGAACTGCTCGTGGAGGTGTTCCAGCGCCCAGGCGACGACCTCGGCGAGCGGGTCGGCGCCGATCTCCTCTGGTAAAGATCGATCGAGGTAGCGCTCCTGGCCGCCTGTCCGGCGCGGTGGGACCACCAGGCGCCGGGCGAGCGCGCCGGCCGCCTCGTTGCCGTGGTCCGTCCGCACGATGTGGAGACAGAGATCGATACCGGCCGCCGTACCCGCTGATGTGAGCACGTCGCCGTCGTCGACGAACAGCTCCCGCGGATCCACGTGGACCGACGGGTAGCGCTTGGCCAGCGTCGGCGCGTACATCCAGTGGGTCGTCGCCGGGCGGCCGTCCAGCAGGCCCGCCGCCGCGAGCACGAAGGCCCCGGTGCACAGCCCGACGATGCGGGCACCCTCCTCATGCGCCCGGCGCAGCGCGTCGAGCGCCTCTTCCGGTGGTGGCGCGGTGATCGAACGCCAGGCCGGTACGACGACCGTCCCGGCGCGTGAGATCGCCTCCAGCCCATGTGGTGCGGTGAGTTCCAGGCCCCCTGTGGTCCGCAGTGGGCCTTCCTCACCGGCGCACACCAGTAGTCGATAGCGCGGCACCCCGGCGTCCTGGCGGTCGATGCCGAACACCGACAGCGGAATGGAACTCTCGAAGATAGGGCCGCCGCTGAACAGCAACACCGCGACGATCTCCTTGCGGCGGCGCCCGGAGAGTTTCCGGGCAGCGGCCTCCGGTGCGGCAGTGGAGTCGTGGCTCATACTGCTAAGCCCCCCTCGGTGGTCGCGGCTCCTCGGTTGTGTCGCTCCTGCACGTTTCCCCTCGGTCCTGCACGAGTCCCCCGCCGTAAGACAGTCAAGATCGAATCTACTGGCTCCCGCGGTCTCACGGTGACCAGTTCCACACGCCCCAGATTGTCGACATGACAACTTGGCGTGAAGCATTCGATCACGAAGCGTTGCACTCACAAGGCGTGCAGGGAAGTGCGCCTCGTCGCAGTGGCCAAACCGCGTAGGGTGCACAGCTGCCCGTAGACCCTTTCCGTGCAGGTCGAACGGGGGTTGGAGGGTGGTTCGGGGCCCCCTGGAGCGACATTCAGAAGTTGGCTGAAAAGAAGCGTTCGGGGGTACGGAAACCGGTCAGTCGACCGGTGTCCGTCGGCGGGTGTGACGTCCACCTCTTTGCACCGCGCAACGCTTTGCGCGACAGGCGTGCCGCTCGGCACACCGCTCGGACCGGCGCAGCAGGATCCGGCACGCGGCCGTGACCGCGGCCAGGCCCAGTGCGGCGCCCGCCGCGCCGGCCAGCGAGGAGCCGTACCAGACGAGGACCACGGGGACGAGAACGCAGCTGAAGGCGGCCCAGCGGATCACATCGCTCACGGTGTCCGGCGCGGAAGGCGGCTCGGAGGTGGATCGGGGACCGGGCATCACTCGTACTCCCTGTGGCGGTGGGTCACCCGGGTTCAACGTCTGTTCGACCGGTCGGTCACCGGCCGCACGTATGTGAATCCTGAGCAAACCGCCTGTACGGGGCAGCAACCATTGCGTTACGGGCGTCGCTCGTGCATGCTCCGGTGAACCCCTACGGACGTCGGGGGACCGCTTACGGAGCGTGCGCGGGAACTGTGCTCAGGAGGCGTGCCGCCGTACCCTTGGGGGTATGGGGTTGGGAAGATGTTTCCCGGACACAGCTCCGTGACACAGCTCCGCGCACACTGTCGTCCACCCATAAAGGATCACAACGCCGAGACAGTCATGGCCGGTCACGAATTCTTCGAACCCGCGGACCGCAAGCGGCCGGTCGCCGATCCCACGGCGGCCGATCCCCTGGCGGCGGAAGAGTCACGCCCCTCATGCGACCCTGCCTTCCGGCACGGAGTCGTCGTCGGCTTCGACGGCTCCACCTCCAGTGAGCGCGCCCTCGCCTACGCCATCGGTATGGCCCACCGCTCCCGCTCGGGCCTGATCATCGTCCATGTCGCCAACCGGCTGCCGACCACCGTGTGGGCCGGCTGTGAGCCGCCCGTCTTCGTCGACGTGCCGGACCATCGCACCGAGGTCCTCGGGCTGGAGCTGGCGTGCGCGGACTATCTGGCCGAGGTGCCGTGGATCCTGGTCGAGCGGGGCGGGGACATCTGCCACGAACTCGAAGAGGTGGGCCGGGAGTACGAGGCCGACGCGATCGTCGTCGGCTCCACACACGGCATCGTCGGCCGGATCTTCGGCTCCGTCGCGGGGCGGCTCGCCAAGCGGGCGCAGCGGCCCGTGATCGTCATCCCCTGAGTACTCCGACGAATACTCCAACTCCCTTTGTGCAGCGCGAAACTACTCGCGCGTAGAGGTGGTTTGTGCCCTTGTGAAGGGCATATATCGGTCACCGCGCAACAGCACAGCATGAAGGGAGCCCGCCGTGGACAACGGAAGTACTACGGTGGTCGGCCGACTCGCCCTGGGAATCACCCTGTTGGCGTTCGGCCTCGGCACGACAGGCGTGATCCACGGTGTGGCCGCCTCCGACGCCGTGTCAGTGGCCCACTATGTGGGTGGAGTTGCTCTGTTCCTGGTCGGCCTGCTGGCCTTCCGTGGCGGCGACGGCGTTTCCGGTACGGGCTTCGCGGCCCTCGGCGCGCTGTGGTTCACCTGGGCGGTCGGCGGTCATTCCTCCGCCAACGCAGCCGGACTCTTCCTGCTCCTCTTCGCCCTCGTGGCGCTCACCCTGACGCTCGCCGGCGGGGACAGCCTGGGTCAGGTCATGCACGGGCTGCTGTTCCTGGCGATGCTGGTGCTGGCCGTCGCGGCCTTCGCCGACAGTTCGTCCCTGTCCAAGGTCGGGGGCTGGGTCGCGGCGGTGTCCGGAGCGGTGGCCTGGTACGCGGCGACTGCGTCGCTGGCTCACTGGCCCACTGCTCTTCCCGGGCGTGCCGCCCGCCGGGGGGTGACGGCCACCGGCTGATACGCAGCGGCACGGAACGGCCCCCCGCGTGCATGGTGGCACACGTGGGGGGCCGTTCTGTTGTCTTGCCTGTGCAGCGCCGTCGTGGTTTCTTGCGCCCACGCGGCGGCAGCCGCACATTGATACAGCCCCGCGCCCCTGGGGGACTACTCCACCGTCACCGACTTGGCGAGGTTCCTGGGCTTGTCGATGTCCCTGCCCAGGGCCTTTGCCGTGTGGTACGCCAGGAGCTGGAGCGGGATGCCCATCAGGATGGGGTCCAGTTCGTCCTCGTTCTTCGGGACGACGATCGTCTGGTCCGCCTTGTCCTGGTGCTGGTGGGCCACCGCGAGGATCTTGCCGCTGCGGGCCTTGATCTCCTCCAGGGCCGCGCGGTTCTTCTCCAGGAGGTCGTCGTCGGGGACGATCGCCACCGTGGGCAGGGCCGGCTCGATCAGGGCCAGCGGGCCGTGCTTCAGCTCGGAGGCGGGGTAGGCCTCGGCGTGGATGTAGGAGACCTCCTTGAGCTTCAGGGAGGCCTCGCGGGCCACCGGATAGCCCCGGACGCGGCCGATGAAGAGCATCGAGCGGGCGTCGGCGTACAGCTCGGCCAGCTCCTTGATCTTCTCCTCCTGCTTGAGGATCTCGGTGATCTGCTCCGGCAGCTTGCGCAGACCCTCGATGATCCGCTTGCCGTCGCGGACCGAGAGGTCACGGGTGCGGCCGAGGTGGAGGGCGAGGAGGGCGAAGGCCACGGTCATGTTCGTGAAGCACTTCGTCGAGACCACGCAGACCTCGGGACCCGCGTGGACGTAGATCCCGGCGTCCGCCTCGCGCGCGATCGCCGAGCCGACGACGTTGACGACGCCGAAGACCTTGGCGCCCTTGCGCTTGAGCTCCTGCACGGCGGCGAGGACGTCGTACGTCTCACCGGACTGGGAGACGGCGACGTAGAGGGTGTCGGGGTCCACGACCGCGTTGCGGTAGCGGAACTCGGAGGCCGGCTCGGCGTCTGCCGGGATCCGGGCCAGCTCCTCGATCATCTGGGCGCCGATCATGCCCGCGTGGTACGAGGTGCCGCAGCCGAGGATCTTCACGCGGCGGATCTGCCGGGCCTCACGGGCGTCCAGGTTGAGGCCGCCGAGGTGCACGGTGGAGAAGCGGTCGTCGATACGGCCGCGCAGCACGCGGTCCACGGCGTCGGCCTGCTCGAAGATCTCCTTGTGCATATAGGTGTCGTGGCCGCCCATGTCGTACGACTCGGCCTCCCACTCCACGGTCGTGGGCTCGGCGGTGGTGCGCGTGCCCTCGGTGGTGTAGGTGCGGAAGTCGTCGGCCTTGAGGGTGGCCATCTCGCCGTCGTCCAGAGTCACTATCTGGCGGGTGTGCATGACGAGGGCGGCGATGTCGGAGGCGACGAACATCTCCTTCTCGCCGATGCCGAGGACGACCGGGGAGCCGTTGCGGGCCACCACGATCCGGTCGGGGAAGTCGGCGTGCAGCACGGCGATGCCGTACGTGCCCTCGATCACCCGGACCGCCTGGCGGACCTTGTCCTCCAGCTTCTCGGCCGTGGAGCGGGCGATGAGGTGGGTGAGCACCTCGGTGTCGGTCTCGGAGAGGAACTCGACGCCGTCCGCCTCCAGCTTGCGGCGCAGGTCGGCGGCGTTGTCGATGATGCCGTTGTGCACGACGGCGACCTTGCTGTCGGCCGACATGTGCGGGTGGGCGTTGACGTCGGAGGGGGCGCCGTGGGTGGCCCAGCGGGTGTGGGCGATACCGGTGGTGCCCTTGAAGCGCGCCGGGACCTTGACCTCCAGGTCGCGCACCCGGCCCTTGGCCTTGACCATCTTCAGACCGGGCGCCTTCGGGGAGGTGACGACGATGCCCGCGGAGTCGTAGCCGCGGTACTCCAGCCGCTGCAGGCCCTCCAGGAGGAGAGGGGCGACGTCACGCTTCCCGATGTATCCGACAATTCCGCACATATATAGGTATTCCGTATTTCTAGCCGTAGACGATGCGGCGCAGCTGCCTGAGCGTCAGCTCCGGCGGTGCCACCGCGCGGTATTTCAGATCCGCCCCGATCCGTTCGAAGATCTCCGCGTTCACCAGACCCTGGGTCTGGAGCTCGCGGTGGCGGCGACGGACGTAGTCCTCCGTCGGCTCGTCGAAGAAGGCGAGCACGTCCTGGACCACCCGCAGCGCCTCGCCCCGGTTCAGAGGCGTGGACCGCGTCAGATGATCAACGAGTTCGTCGTGCACCCGGTAGATCCTGGGGTACCGGCGCCGGATTCGCAAGAATCCTGCCCGATATCGGGCAGTGGGTCATGGATCGGCCTGTTGTCGGGCTGGTGGATCTCTGTTCGCCGGCTGTCCATCCTGTGTCCTGCGTCTCGTTGGAGATGTGGACCATTTTCAGGCGCCATGGACATTCCTCGTATGGGAGTACCCGAGAAGCTGGCCGAGCGCATGAGCATGGCCGAGCAGCATGAGTACCTGCGCGCCAGATTCTCGCGGCGCACCATGATCAGAGGCGGTGCCGTCACACTGGGCGCCGTCGTGGGTGGCGCGTTCGTGCCGGGTGCCACCGCCCAGGCCGCCGTGCCGACGCAGGCCACCGCCCCCGCCGCCGAGACGGTCGACGGCGCCCTCGTCGCCCCCTTCGGCCGCCACCTCGCCTACGGCAACGACCCGCGCACGGAGATGACCGTCTCCTGGCAGGTCCCGGTCGCCGTGAAAAACCCGTTCATCCGCATCGGGGCCCACCCCTGGGACCTCTCCCGCAAGATAGAGGCCGAGGTCCGCAGCCTCTACACCCCGGCCGGCGTCGGCGCGAGCGGCGACCACACGCAGTACTATCTGCACGCCCAGCTCACCCACCTGCGCCCGGGCAGGACCTACTACTACGGCGTCGGCCACGAGGGCTTCGACCCGGCCGAGCGGCACCTGCTGGGTACCCTCGGCACCTTCACCACCGCCCCCGCGCACAAGGCGCCGTTCACCTTCACCGCCTTCGGTGACGAGGGCGTCGGCTACCACGGCCTGGCCAACAACGCCCTGATCCTCGGCCAGAACCCGGCCTTCCACCTGCACGCCGGTGACATCGCCTAGGGCGACCCGTCCGGCCAGGGCAAGTCCACGGACACCGGGTTCGACTCGCGCACCTGGGACCAGTTCCTGTACCAGACCGAGTCGGTCGCCAAGCAGGTCCCCTGGATGGTCTCGTACGGCAACCACGACATGGAGGCCTGGTACTCGCCCAACGGCTACGGCGGCGAGGAGGCCCGCTGGACCCTCCCGGACAACGGCCCGGACGCGAAGAACCTGCCCGGCGTCTACTCCTTCGTCCACGGCAACACCGCGGTCATCTCGCTGGACCCAAACGACATTTCCTTCGAAATCCCGGCGAACCTGGGCATATCTGGCGGAACCCAGACCAAGTGGTTCGAGGCTCAGCTGAAGAAGTTCCGGGCCTGCGACGACATCGACTTCATCGTCGTGTTCTTCCACCACTGCGCGTACTGCACGTCCACGGCGCACGCCTCGGAGGGGGGCGTGCGCCAGGAGTGGGTGCCGCTGTTCGAGAAGTACCAGGTGGACCTGGTCATCAACGGCCACAACCACCAGTACGAGCGCACCGACGTCATCAAGGCCGGTGCCGTCACCAAGAAGCTCCCGATCGGCGGTACCGCCTACCCCGAGACCGAGGGCGTGGTCTACGTCACCGCCGGCGCGGCGGGCCGCAGCCTGTACGCGTTCAGCGCCCCCGACTCCTACGAGGGCCACGAGCACGAGGTCGACTCGGTGACGTCCTTCATCAACACCAAGGACGGCAAGGTCAACGAGACCGTCACCTGGTCCCGGGTGCGCTACCTCAACTACTCCTTCCTGCGCGTGGACGTCACCCCCGCGCCGAAGGGCCGGCAGACCACGCTGACGGTGTCGGGCATCGCCGAGACCGGCGACCGCATCGACCACTTCACGGTGTCCCGCACGGCGAAGTAGGTTCCTGGGCCGGACTGCGGGCGGTCCTCACATCCGCTTGAGGACCGCCTGCTTGGCCAGCGTGAATTCTTCCTCCGTCAGGACCCCGTCCCGGTGCAGTTCGCCCAGCTCGCGCAGGCGGCGCAGCAGGGCGTCGTGGTCGTCCCCGGCCGGCGCCTTGTCGAGCACCGGCGGCTCCTTCGGCGCGTGCGCCTCCGCTGCGGCCGGATGCGGCAGCCGCGCCTGTACGGCCGCGGCCACCAGCGCCATCAGCGGGTCCCTCTTGAAGCCCCACAGCTCGACGGCGTTCGGGTCGTACTTGGGCGGCGCCGTGACCGGGGCGCCGCTCACCAGGAACCGCAGATGGCCGTTCTCCAGTCCCGCCGCGGGCTGCCACGCCACGCCGACGACGTCCGCGAGGGGGATCGTACGGGGGCCGCCGGCGGACTTGGCGTCCTCGGTCTTCCAGTTCCACTCCAGCCTCACCCGCTCCCCGTCGAAGCCCGCCGTGCCGTCCCCGGCGGAGGCGGACACCGGCAGTGCGGGCCCCGGCAGCAGATACTCGGTGACCGGCTCCGGGGAAACCCCGTCCAGCAGCAGCGCGTTGCGCACCTCGTCCGCGAAGTACTCGGCGACGCCGTACCGGTCGGACTCCACCGTCAGCTGATAGGGATCGTTCGGCTCGGCGAGCCGGCCGCCGGTGGCCTGCGTCAGCGGATCGGCGCCGTCGCGCAGCCGCAGCCTCAGCCGCCCCGACTTCCGCCCCTGCTCGAAGGAGACACCGGCCAACGCCCCCAGCGGTACGACGAGTTCGCCCAGCTCCCGGCGGAGCAGGCTCACGTTCTTGTCCCGTCCCGGGGTGAGCCGCAGGGCGTCGCCGTCGAAGGCCCAGGTGCCGTCCTTCTGGATGATTTCCGCCATGGAGGGATTGTTTCACCGGATCTGCGGGACAGTGGTCTCGACCATGTCTGACGAACATGTCTGACGAACGACCACGTCCGACGGTCACACCCCCATCTGAAGGGAGCGCATGTGAGACGCAACCACAGCACGACTCCCCGGACACCTGGCATCCTCGGTTCCCTGCTGCTCGTCGCGGCGGCCGGGGTCTTCACCCTGGGCGCCGCCCCGGCCGCCAGAGCCGCCGCCCCGGCCCCCCTCGGCCAGGTGGTCCCGGCGCCGGCCTCGGTCGCACCGGGCGGCGCCCCGTACCGCATCACCCGCGGGACCGGCGTCCGCGTCGACGACTCCGCCGAGGTCCGCCGCATCGGCAGCTATCTCACCGGTGTCCTGCGGCCCTCCACCGGCTATCCGCTGCCGCTCACCGACCATGGCAGCGGCGGCATCCGACTCCACCTCGCCCAGGGCGACTTCGGCGCCGAGGGCTACCGGCTGCACAGCGACGCGGCCGGTGTCACCGTCACCGCGAGCGCCCCCGCCGGCCTCTTCCACGGCGTCCAGACCCTCCGTCAGCTCCTCCCGGCGGCCGTCGAGAAGAGGACCGCCCAGCCCGGCCCCTGGCAGATCGCCGGCGGCACCATCGAGGACCGTCCCCGTTACTCCTACCGGGGCGCCATGCTGGACGTCTCCCGGCACTTCTTCACCGTCGCCCAGGTCAAGCGGTACATCGACCAGCTGGCCCTGTACAAGATCAACGAGCTGCATCTGCACCTCAGCGACGACCAGGGGTGGCGCATCGCCATAGACTCCTGGCCGCGTCTGGCCGACTACGGCGGCTCGACCGAGGTCGGCGGCGGCAAGGGCGGCTACTACACCAAGGCCGAGTACCGGCAGATCGTCTCCTATGCCGCCTCCCGCTACCTGGAGGTCGTCCCCGAGATCGACATGCCCGGCCACAGCAACGCGGCCCTCGCCTCCTACGCCCGGCTCAACTGCAACGGCCAGGCACCCTCGCTGTACACCGGCACGGAGGTCGGCTTCAGCTCGCTGTGCGTGCCGAAGCAGGCGACGTACGACTTCGTGAACGACGTCGTCCGTGAGCTGGCCGCCATCACCCCGGGCCGCTACCTCCACATAGGAGGTGACGAGGCCCACTCCACCAGCCACACCGACTACGTGACCTTCATGGACCGCGTGCAGCCCATCGTCGCCAAGTACGGGAAGACGGTCATCGGCTGGCACCAGCTCACCGGCGCGCATCCGGCCAAGGGCGCCATCGCCCAGTACTGGGGCCTGGACAGCACCAGCGCGGCCGACAAGGCCCAGGTCGCGAAGGCCGCGCAGAACGGCACCGGGCTGATCCTGTCCCCGGCCGACCGGATCTACCTCGACATGAAGTACACCAAGGACACCAAGCTGGGCCTGGACTGGGCGGGCCTGGTCGAGGTGCAGCGGTCGTACGACTGGAATCCGGGCGCCTACCTGCCCGGCGCCCCGGCCGCCGCCATCAGGGGCGTGGAAGCACCCCTGTGGTCCGAGACCCTGAAGACGAACGCCGACATCGACTACATGGCGTTCCCACGACTCCCGGGCGCGGCCGAGCTGGGCTGGTCCCCGGCGGCCACGCACGACTGGGACGCGTACAAGGTGCGGCTGGCCGCGCAGGCCCCGCGCTGGGCGGCCCTCGGGATCGACTATTACAGGTCGCCGCAGGTGCCGTGGCCCGCTTCCTAGGGTGAAAGGCCGACGGGCTCCCCGCAGGACCGTACTGCGGGGAGCCCGTCGGTCTGGATCAGAACCCCGCGATGGGATTTTTCAGGGTTCCGACCAGCTGGAGGGCGCCCGACGGATCCGCCAGGTCCACCATCTGCCGGTTGTCGCGCAGCTGGAGCCGGTTGAGGCAGGACAGTGCGAACTCGGGGGCGAACATGTCGTACTGCCGGAATTTGTGGGCGAGTTCCGGGTTCGCGTCCTGATACTCGCGGGTGACCTCCGCGACCGTGCGCCAGAAGGCGTCTTCGGCCAGGATCCCCTCGGTGGCCAGGTGTGCGGCGAGGAAGCGGAAGAAGCAGTCGAAGACGTCCGTGAAGATCGACAGGAGTTTCCTGTCCTCCGGGACGTCGGCACGGATCCGCGCGACCTCCGGGGGCAGGACCGCGTCCGGGTCCATCACCACGATCTCCTCGGCGATGTCCTTGTAGATCGCGCGCTGGACGGCCCCGTCCTTCAGGGCCAGGATCACGTTCTCGCCGTGTGGCATGAAGGCGAGGTCGTAGGCGTAGAAGCTGTGCAGGAGGGGCGTGTAGTACGCCCGGAGGTACTGCCGCAGCCACTCCGTCGGGGTGAGACCGGACCGCTCGATCAGCGCGCCCGCGAAGGAGGCGCCCTCGTGGTCCACGTGGAGGAGGGAGGCCATGGTGGCGAGGGACTCGCCCTCCCGCAGGCCCGACACCGGGCTCTCCCGCCACAGCGCGGCCAGCATCTTGCGGTACGGCGAGTAGCGGTCGGTGGCCTGCTCGTACTCCAGGTGCCGGTAGCCGACGGCCGCCCGCTCCCGGATGATCGTGAGGCCGGTCGACTTCAGCACCGGGTCGTTCTCGATCAGCTGGGCCAGCCAGTCGTTGATCGCCGGGGTCGCCTCCATGTAGGCGGCCGAAAGACCGCGCATGAAGCCCATGTTGAGGACCGAGAGGGCTGTTTTCACATAGTGCTTGTGCGGGTCGCTGGTGTTGAAGAAGGTGCGTATCGATTGCTGGGCCAGGTACTCGTCGTCGCCCTCGCCCAGGCAGACCAGATGCCGGCGGGCCACCTCGGCGGCGAAGGTGACGGAGAGCTTGTTCCACCACTGCCAGGGGTGGACCGGGATGAGGAGATAGTCGGCGGGGGCGAGGCCCTGGTCGGTGAGGGTCGCGTGGAAACGGGTCAGCGTCGGCTCGCCCAGCTCCTCCCGCAGGAAGGACTCGTACTCGATGCCGACCCCGGCCGTGAACGCCGCCCGCGAGCGGTGCGCGGCCAGCCACACCAGCCGGACGGGGCTGGCGGTCTCCGGGGCGTACGCGAGGTACTCGTGGATGCCGAAGCCGAGCCGTCCATTGTTCGCCACGAAGCAGGGGTGGCCCTCGGTCATCCCGGTCTCGATCGCCTGGAAGCCGCCGCCCGCCAGCTCCGCGGAGGTGACGCGGGGCTTGGTGAGCTTGTAGCAGGTGCCGGAGAGGGTGGAGGAGATCTCCTCCAGATAGACCGGCAGGATCTCGTCGCTCAGGCCCAGAGAGTCCTTCAGCTCGATGAAGAAATCCAGGGAGGAGAGGGGGAGTTCGGCGCCTTCGCGGTGCCGGGTGAGGGTGTCGGCGTCGATCTGCCAGTGATCCAGGGCGCGGCGGACGGCGGAGAAGCGGTACGCGGTGAGACCGTCGTCGCCGCGCACGACGTACTGCTCACCCTCCTGCTCCGGCGTGATCAGGCGCTCGTGCGCGAACTCGGCCAGCGCCTTGCGGATGAGCAGACGGTTGGCGGTCGCCCAGCGCTCGGGGGACAGATGGGCCACGGCGTCGGCGAGGCTCATGCGGCCACCCCCGTCGCGGCGGCGAACTGCTCGCGCGTGCAGAAGCTCAGCAGCGCCTTCTTCTCCGGCTTCCGGATCTCCCGCTCGGGCACGAACCCGACGGCCTCGTTCAAGGCGTGCACGGCTTTGTTGCGCACGTCCGGCTCCACGACGACCCGCAGGGTCGCCGGATCCTCGAAGAGACGGGCCATCACGGCGGTGATGACGGACCGGGTGAAGCCGTGCACGGGCGTGTCGGTGGCCGGAGTGAGGAAGTGCATGCCGATGTCACCGGGCTGCGCCTCGTACAGGCCGACCAGCTCCCGGTGCGCCGGGTCGTACTTCTCCATGAGGAAGGCGGGCTCGCCGCCCCGCAGCCCGAGCAGCGCGTGGTGGTGTGCGTCCGCCGCGATCTCCATGTACGCCCGCTCGACGTTCTCCAGCTTCGCGTCCTGCATCATCCAGAAGGACGCCTTGGGATGGGTGACCCAGGAGTGCAGCAGTTCGGCGTCCTGCAACGGGTCGACGTCACGGAAGGTGAAGGTCATGCGGAGAACTCCTGGAACGCGATGGTCTTCTCGACCGGGTAGTACTCGGTGCCGAGCAGCTCGCGGATGATGTACGAGTTGCGGTACGCGCCCATGCCCAGGTCGGGGCTGGTGATGCTGTGGGTGTGGACGCCGGCGTTCTGCAGGAAGACGCCGCGGCCGGTGACGTCGACGGCGTAGTTGCGGGCGACGTCGAAGCGGCCGTGGCCGTCGAAGAGCAGACGGTCGCGGATCGGGGCGAGGAACGCCGGGGGCTCGTAGTGGTAGCCGGTGGCCAGCAGCAGGCCCTCGGTGCCGATCTCGAAGTCCTTGTCCTGCTCGTCCTGGTGGAAGCCGAGGGTGTAGCCGCCGTCGGCGTCGTAACGGGCGCTGGTCAGGCTGGAGTTGGTGAGCAGGCGAGTGGGGACGGGGCGGTCGCCGCTCGTGACGTTCTTCTGGTAGAGCAGGTCGAAGATCGAGTCGATCAGATCCGAGTTGATGCCCTTGAACAGGCCCTTCTGCTGCTTCTCCAGCCGGTAGCGGGTCTCCTCGGGCAGCGCTCGGAAGTAGTCGATGTAGTCCGGGGACGTCATCTCCAGGGTCAGCTTGGTGTATTCGAGAGGGAAGAAGCGCGGGGAGCGGGTGACCCAGTTGAGCTGGTAGCCGTAGGAGTCGATCTCGGCGAGCAGCTCGTAGTAGATCTCGGCGGCGCTCTGGCCGCTGCCGACGATCGTGATGGACTTCTTCGACTGCAGCTCCGCCTTGCGGTGCATGTACTGGGAGTTGTGCACGAAGTCACCGCCGAGGTCCCGGCAGGCCTGCGGGACGAAGGGGACCGTGCCCGTGCCCAGGACCAGATGCCGGCCGCGGAACGTCTCCCCGCGCTCGGTGCGGACGACGTACCGCTCGTCCTCGTACGTCACCTCGGTGACGGTCGTGCCGAAGCGGACGCTGCCCAGTTTGCCCGCCGCCCAGCGGCAGTAGTCGTCGTACTCGACCCGCAGCGGATAGAAGTTCTCGCGGATGTAGAACGAGTACAGTCTGCCCTTCTCCTTCAGGTAGTTGAGGAAGGAGTACGGCGAGGTGGGGTCGGCGAGGGTGACCAGGTCCGACATGAACGGGGTCTGCAGATGGGCGCCGTCGAGGAACATCCCGGCGTGCCACTCGAAGTCCGGCTTGGAGTCGAGGAAGACGCCGTCGAGGCCGTCGATGGGCTCGGTCAGACAGGCGAGGCCGAGGTTGAAGGGGCCGAGCCCGATCCCCACGAAGTCATGGGTGCGGCTGGCTTCAGGAAGCGCGGTCAAGGGACTCTCCCAGGTACTGCTCGGCGTGGCCGGCGATCAGATCGAGGACGGCGGCGATGTCGGCCGCCGTGGTCTCGGGGTTGAGCAGGGTGAACTTCAGGTAGTGGCGGCCACCGACCTTGGTGCCCGCGACCACGGCGTCGCCGGAGGCGAACAGGGCCTTGCGGGCGTAGAGGTTGGCGCGGTCGATCTCGGCCGGGTCGGTGACGGCCGCCGGGATGTAGCGGAACACCAGGGTGGACAGGGTGGGCTCGACGACGACGTCGAAGCGGGGGTCGGCGGCGAGCAGTTCCCAGCCCTCGGCCGCCAGGTCGCAGACCTCGTCGAAGAGTGCGCCGATGCCGTCGGCGCCCATCACCCGCAGTGTCATCCAGAGCTTGAGGGCGTCGAATCGGCGGGTGGTCTGCAGGGACTTGTCGACCTGGTTGGGGATACGTTCCTGCACCATACGGCGCGGGTTGAGGTACTCCGCGTGGTAGGTGGCGTGGCGCAGGGTGGCCGTGTCGCGGACCAGGAGAGCTGACGAACTCACCGGCTGGAAGAAGGACTTGTGGTAGTCGACCGTGACCGAGTCGGCGCGTTCGATGCCGGCGAGCCGTGCCCGGTACTTCAGGGAGGCCAGCAGCCCGCAGCCGTAGGCCGCGTCGACGTGCATCCAGACGCCGTACTGCGCGCACAGCTCGGCGATCTCCGGGAGCGGGTCGATGGAGCCGAAGTCGGTGGTGCCGGCGGTGGCGACGACGGCCATCGGGACCAGCCCGTCGCGCCGGCAGCGCTCCAGCTCGCGGGCGAGGGCGACGGTCTGCAGGCGCTTGTCGTGGTCGACGGGGAGGGGGACGACCGCCTCCTGGCCGAGACCGAGCAGTTTGGCGGACTTCTTCACGCTGAAGTGGCTGACCTCGGAGGCGAAGATGCGCAGTCCGGCGAGCGAGTCGGTCTTGGCCTCCTCCCTCGCGAGGAGCAGCGCCTGGAGGTTGGACTGGGTGCCGCCGGAGGTGAACACGCCGTCGGCGGCGGGCCCGAGGCCGATCCGGGTGGCCGTCCAGTCGATGAGCTTGCGCTCGATGAGAGTGCCGCCGGCCGACTGGTCCCAGGTGTCGAGGGAGGAGTTGACCGCGGAGAGCACGGCCTCGCCGAGCACCGCCGGGATCACGACCGGGCAGTTGAGGTGGGCGAGATAGCGGGGGTGGTGGAAGTAGACCGCGTCCTTGAGATAGACGTCCTCCAGCTCGTCCAGGACGGCGGCGGTGTCGCCGAGCGGCCGGTCCAGGTCGATGGCGTCGACGCGCGGGGTGAGGGCGTCGACGGTGACGCCGGTGAACGGACGGTCGGTGGTGGCGAGTTTCGCCGCCACCCGCTCGACTCCTTCGGTCACGGAGCTGCGGTAGTGCTCCGCGGTGAGGCCATTGAGCAGGTGCGAGCGCATGTGGGGGTCCTCCGAGGGGACAGTCCGTGCGGGGGGTTTGATCGGGTTCGGGGTGCGAACGGGGTCCGTGTTCAACTTAGGTTAGCCTAACCTAAGTTTTCTGGATCAAGGCGTGCCTCAGCCGTGACCGGCGTCACGGGCGTGCGGGGGTTACTCGGTGGCCCGCAGCTGTTCCTCGGTCATCCCCTGCCGCCAGTACCCGACGAAGGTCACCCGCCGCCGGTCGACCCCGCGCTCACCGGCGAAGTACCGCCGCAGCGCCTTCACTTGCCCCGACTCGCCCGCGATCCACACATACGGCCGCTCGGAGAGCGGGAGTCGGGCGGCCCGTACGGCGTCGACGGCCATGGGGGCGCCGTCGTGCCGCACGAGCCAGGTGATCTCCGCGTCCGCGTCCGTGCGCACGTCCTGGATGTCCCCGGCGTGCGGCACCTCCAGCCAGGCGCGGGCGCGGATGCCGGCGGGCAGGGATTCGAGGAT
Organism: Streptomyces roseochromogenus subsp. oscitans DS 12.976; assembly: GCF_000497445.1. Lineage (NCBI taxonomy): Bacteria > Bacillati > Actinomycetota > Actinomycetes > Kitasatosporales > Streptomycetaceae > Streptomyces > Streptomyces roseochromogenus. The sequence goes on from NZ_CM002285.1 coordinate 6,244,535, forward strand.
GGCGGTCGCGGCCGGTACGGCGGTCTCGTCGCCCCACAGGACGACGAGGTCGGTGTCCTCGGGCGGGCGGAAGCGGATGGCGCGGTTGTCGGCGATGGCGGGCCCGAGCAGCAGCACCCGGTCGCCGGCGGCGGCGCGGGAGGCCCAGCGGGAGGCGGGGCCTGCGGGGGTGTGCAGAGCGAAGTCGATGTCGATCTCGGTCGTGTGGCCCAGGGCGTCCCGGCGCAGGGCGCGCAGTGTGTACGAGCGCATCACCGCCCGTACGTCGTCCGGCAGTTCCCGCCAGCCCTGCCACCACCCGTCGCCCAGCTCCAGGGGTACGACGGGCTCGGGCTGGCCCGGATGCGGCAGGAACAGCGACAGGGACTGGTCGCGTCCGTCGGAGTGGAAGGCCTCCAGTTCGGCCCCGCCGAAGGTGACCCGGACCAGAGACGGCCCCAGCCGCCTCGTCCGTATGACCTGCAGAGCGAAGAATCGGAACGGGGCGGCTACGGCCGTCGTCATGTGTGGCTCCTGAAGGGGGGTGGGATTCAGGACTTTTTGCGTGCGGGAGGGTCAGCTGACCTTCTTGGCCTTCTCCAGGGCCTCGGCCAGACTCGTCAGCAGCGGCACGCACTTGTCGTACGACAGGATCGGCTCGGGGGAGCGGGAGATGACCTGACCGGCCTTCACCGCGGGCAGCTTCTTCCAGGTCGGCTTGGAGATGCCGGCGGGCTGGATCGCCGAGGAACGGTCGTCCATCATGATGATGTCGGCCTGGTACTTGTCGACGTTCTCCCAGCTCAGCGACTCGAACCAGCCGCCGCCCTGCTTCTTCGCGCTCTCCGGCGGCTCCACGAAGTTCACGCCGAGGGCCTTGAAGTACTCCAGGTCGACGGAGAGATGGGTGCCGGAGACGTAGAAGAGCTGGTCGCTCGCGCTGCCGGCCATCACCTTGAGGTCCGGCTTGGCCTTGGCGGCGGCGCGCAGCCGGGCCGCCGCGGCCTCGAAGCGCTTCTTCGCGTCCGTCACCTTGGCGGCCTTCATATCGGCGCCGAGCGACTCCGCGAGGTCCCACACCCGCTGCAGCGGCTCGGTGAGCTGACGGTCGTAGGCGGAGATGCCGACGCTGGGCGCGAGCTGCGCGATCTTCTTCTTCGACTCCTCGGGGACGTACCAGAGCGTCCCGGCGTTGTCGAACATCGTGGTGATCAGCACGTCCGGCGCGAGGGCCGCGTACTTCTCGATGTTGAACTGGCCCCAGGTGTTGCCGAGGATCGTCACCTTGCTGATGTCCATGTCACCGGCCTGGACATCGGGCTTGCCCGCGCTGGTCTTCGTCGGCCCGAAGACGCCCTTGACCTGGACGCCGTAGTCGAAGAGGGCCGCGCCGACGCCGGTGAAGGCCACGATGTCCGCCGGAACCTTGTCGAGCTTCACGGTCGTGCCGCGGTCGTCCTTGAAGGACCAGGGGCCGGACTTGGCGGCCTTCGTCCCGCTGCCCGCGTCACTGTCTTTGCCCTTGTCGTCCCCGCAGGCCGCGAGCGCGGCACCGAGTCCGACGGCACCGCCCGCGACGAGAAGGCCGCGGCGAGTGAGGTGGGTGGCACGGGCTTGGGACATGGGTATGACTGCTTTCGAACGGGGCGGAGCGCCCGCCGGACAGGTTCGAAGGTAGGTTAGCCTAACCTCACTCGATGTCCAGGGCCGGGGGCGGCCCCGGGGTGTCCTGCGCCATAGGAGCGGAATCGGCCATTCGCCGCGCGCCCGCCTCCCAACCCCCTCTCCTTGCCTGGTTGTTGCGATCACGCGCGGTTATGTTGATCCGGGCGCTGGCAGTTGTTCGATGACGACCGAGTGCGGAGAAGGAGCGACCGCGACAGTGGGTGGAGACGTGAGCGCGGTGGAGGACGTCGTCCGTGCGGACGCCGCGTTGCTGGAGGAGGACCTGGCCCGGTTCCTCGGATCGCTGACCGGCCGGCCACCCGGCGCTCCGGGACACGGCTCGGCCTACGCCGCGGCGCTCGACCGCGCACTGCATCTGCCGGTCGCCGACGCCCTCGGTTCCAAGGCGGGGCAGGAGGCGCTGCGACCGCACCCCGGGGCGCCCGGGGGCGGGGCCCCGCTGCGGCCCTCGATGGTGTACTGGGCGTACCGCAACTACCGGGGCTTCGGCGACATTTCCGACGCGTCTGCCGAGTCGGGTGCGTATGCCGTGCCGGGCGCGTCTGTCGTGCGGGGTGCGTCTGCCGTGCCGGACGCGTCTGTCATGCGCGGCGCTTCCGTCGTGCCGGACGCGTCTGCCGTGCCGGACGCATCCACCGTGTCGGACGTATCCGCCGAGCCCGACGCCCTCGCCCCGCCGCACGCATCCGACGTGCCCGACGCGCCCCTGGCCTCCGCGGGGGACGGCGCTGCCCTCGCCACCCTCGCTGCTGTTCGGCGGGCCGCCGTCGCCGTGCGGGTCCTGCTGAAGGCCGCGGTCGCGCTCGACGACATCCAGGACGGCAGCACCGTCCGCTATGGCGAACCCGCGCTGCACCTCACCCACGGCGTCCCGCTCGCCCTCAATACCGGCTCCTGGCTGATCACGGCCGCACTGGCGCACGCGGCCGACCCGGCCGTCGTGGAGAGCCTGCTCGCGGCGGTGGCGAACGGATTCACCGGGCAGGCCGTCGACCTCGCGACCCGCTCGGACCGCACCCGCGCCGAACTGACCGAGGCCCCCTGCGCGGAACGGATCGGCTTCTGGGAGTCGATGGCCGCGCTCAAGACGGGCACGCTGTTCCGGATGCCGCTCGACGCGGCGCTGGCCGCCCTCCGCGCCGACGCGGCGGAGCGCGCCGCCCTGGACGAGGCGATGCGTCAACTCGGGCTCGCCAGCCAGCTCTTCAACGACGTCGCCGACTTCGTGCCGGAACTCGGCGGCACCAACACCCACGAGGACCTCGACGCGCTGAGCAACCGCGTCCTGCTGGAACTCCTCGACTCCGCGCCGCCCGACATCCGTCGCGACCCGTCCGGCGAACGGATCCGCGGCTACGCCCTCGGCCACCCGGGCCTCGACCGGACGCTGCTCGCCCTCGCGGCCGAGGCGGTGGAACGCAAGCGCGCCGCGAAGGAGGCCGTGCATCGCGTGTGCCGCTCGGCGGAGAGCGCGGCCTACTTCGACATCACCATCGAACGCAAGGGTCACCTCGTCGACCGGCTCCATGACACCCTCCGGCAGCGGAGCGGCGTATGACGGCGACGGCCGCCGACTGCCTCCGCACCGGCACCCGGGCCTGGCACGACGCCCTGGAGACCACCGGTTTCGCCACCGCGCTGCTCGCCGGAACCCTCCCGCTCGACCGCTATATGGCCCAACTGACCGCCTACCGGGTGGTGTTGCGCACCCTGGAGACGGAACTCTCCCGCACCGCCGAACCGGCCGTCGCCGGGCTCTGGACGGCGGAGGATCTGCGGAAAGTCCCGCTGATCGAGCGCGACCTGCGCCATTTCGCGGTCCGCGGCGCCTCCCCGGTCCGCTGGCCGGCCGCGGCGGCGGTGGCCTTCGCGGGCGAGATCCGTACGACCGCGGTCGCGGAGCCGCTCTCGCTGCTCGGCTTCCTGTACGTCCTGGAGGGCTCCACCCTCGGCGCACGGTACTTGTCCCGGTACGTCACCGACGCCTACGGCCTGCACGGCACCGACGGCACCGCCTACTACACCAGCGGCGACCGGGCCCGCTGGACCCGGTTCACCACCCGCCTGGACGAGGCCCTCACCGACCCGGCCACCCAGACCCGCGCCCTGGCCACCGCCGACCGCGCCTACCACCACACGACCCGCATCACCGAGGCCCTCTCGTCCGGCCTGCCCCCGCGTCAGCGGTGTGCCCCGTGAGCCCAAGCGCTACCGCTGCGGCTGCGCATGTCCCCCGGCTGTTCACTGTGCCCGGTTACGGTCGAAGAGTTCGCGGCGTGCGCCGGTGTCTCGTCCGACTCCGCCTTGCCTCCAGGGAGGAGAACAGGTACTCGCCTCCATGCCGGGGGCAGTCTGCGGTCAGGATGGCGACCTGTCCGTGATCGTCGCGGGCGACGATCGCGAAGGCGTCAGGCTTCGCATCACTGGTGTGGGGAGTGGGCCATGCTCCGCGAGCGTAGCTGCGGGTTTCCGTGCGCATGGTGGCGAACGGCGGACGGGCGGGCAGCTCAGCCAACGACCGGCACGAGATGTTCAGCGGAGTCGAGCCACACTCGCTGTCCCTCACGGTTCACGGTCAATCCGAACCGGTCCCGGCTGGGCCGTTCCTGCTCCTCCCACCATCGCCAGGCCGCCTCCACTCCGTCCCAGAGCCGCCGGGGCCCTGACTGCCGCACGCTCGCACCTTCTACGCGGGCCCAGGAACCGTCAGCGGCCCACAGGCGGCAGCCGATCACCCGTCGGTCGTTGTCCAGGTCGGACGCCTGGGCGGTGCCGGGTACGACCAGGGAGAGCAGGAACGGGAACGCGTCGTCCCGGAAGGGCATGGACGCCTCAAGGTGGGTTGTGCGTTCGTCTGGGTCCTGTGGGTCACCTGGATAGGGGGCTGCGCCCGTTTCACCGATTGACCGCACGCTCATGAAGTACGAGGGCGTGACCAGGAAGCGGCCCGAAGCAGTTCCGTCGCCGCCGACGGTCAACCGGGCTGTTCCCCATCCGAGCGGGGACACGATCACGCCGCCGGGCCTGACCTGCTCCACCCACGCATACGGCAGGCGGGCAAAACCACAGGTAGCGATCAACCGGTCGTATGGGGCACCGGCGGAGTGCCCTGCGCGGCCATCTCCGGTGAGGACAGTAGGCGTGTAGCCGCAGGCCCTCAGCCGCGCCTCGGCGAGCTTGGTCAACTCTGGGTCCACCTCGATCGAAGTGACGTTGGCGGACCCGAGTCGAGCGGCCAGAAGCGCCGCGTTGTAGCCCGTGCCGGTGGCGACCTCCAGGACGCTCGCGCCCTCGGTGACGTCCAGGGCGTGAAGCATGACGAGCATCAGACCAGGGGCGGTAGAGGATGAGGTGGCGGCACCCTCAGTCATCTGCGTCACGAGAACGTCATCCGTGTAGACGTGGCTGAGCCAGCCGACATCCGCAGCGGTGAGGCGCCGGTCCGGTCCGAGTCAGAACTCGGGCACGAACACGTGGCGAGGTACCTCCTCGAACACCTTCCTCCATACCGGATCGGTCAGGTCTCCCTTCTCTGCGAGTGCGGCGGCGAGGTCGCGGCGCAGGCGCCGGGCCTCGTCGGTGTCAGAGGTGGTCACGGTCATGAGGTCTTGCCTTCCGCGAGGAGTTCGGCGAGGGCGGCGGCGATCGGCAGCCCGGTCGAATTCTGAATCCACGACCACTCACCCGACGGATTGCACTCGAACAGCACCCAGTCCCCTTGCGGGGTGACTGCGAAGTCGAACGCGCCGAAGTTGAGGTTGAAGCGGTCGAGCCAGCCGAGCACGCCGCGACGTACGGGCTCCGGGACTGTGCACGGCTTATAGGTGAGCGCGTCGTAGTCGCTGCGCCAGTCGATCCGGGCCGCGTCGCTGCCAGCGTGGATCTCGGCGGCGAACAGCCGGTGCCCCACGACCGTCAGACGTACCTCATGGGCCTTGTCGATCCACTCCTGGAACAGGTGGGCGGTCAGGGACGCGCTGTCGTCGATCTCGGCCGGGTCGATCAGATGGGTGGGGACGCCGTTGCGACGGCCGTCGTCGTAGCGCAAGGGGCTGCCCATCAGCGGTTTGCAGATCACCGGGCCGCCGATGCTCTTGCAGAACGCGCGCGCCGCGCCGGGGTCGGTGCTGATCAGCGATCGCGGCGTACGCAGGCCGAGGGCTGCGGCGATGGGGAGTTGTCCGGGCTTGTGTGAGGCGACGCCGTCGATCTCGGGGCGGTTCACCCACAGCACGGGGAGGGCGTAGAGGGTGCCGAGGAGACCGGCCAAGGCTTGATCGTCGGCCCATGTGCGGTGTGGCTCGGGGATGGTGCTGGAGACGGCAGGAAGGCGGGGCCGCCGGTAGTAGACGGCCCTCACCTCCTCCAACCGCACCGACCGGTATATGTCGGTGAGGACGCCGGACCAGGGGGCCGCGTCGTGTTCGGCGGTGAGCGTCATTCGCTGGGGGAAGTCGCCCATGTCGAACCGCATGACGGGCACCTTCCGCCGCGTCAACTCGTCCACGACGAGATCTGCGGTGGGGTCCATCTCCTCGGTGACGACCAGTACAGCGTCGCTTGGAAGTCGTTGCGTCACCGACAGATCACCGGATCACGTAGGGGTCGGACGTGTCGTCGTTCTTGCTGTCCCAGTTGGTGTTGGTGCACGACGCCCGCAGGGTGGAGTGTGCGAGAAGGGTGCCGTCGCTCATGACGTTGACCTGGCGCTGGTGGTCGTAGGCGAACGTGGAGCCGTCCACGTCGATGGTGTAGGGCTGACGCTCGGCACGGGCGCCGAACGGGATGGTCGCGGTAGTCACATCTACCTCCATGTGTTTGGCGGTGCAGTGACCCTGCCGGGGCTCAGCATGGTGTGAACGAGCCCGGCCCCGGCAGGGGGACTTTCGGGTGGCGCTGCTCAGCTCGTTTCAGTGCGACAGCGGGGGCAGCGGCATGGGGGCCAGGCGAACGAGTCCACTAGGCGTTCCGGGTCGGGGTTGGCCGTGACCGTAAGGTGTCTGGACTGTGCGAGGCGCTTGCCGTCGGGGGCGAGCCGGTCGATGTGGATCGTCAGGCGGGATTCCCCGGGCTGGGGCGGCGTTCCGGCGTTCACCGCGCGCCTCCCGCGACAGGGGCGTGGCAGGCACAGGGGCAGCGACGCATCAGCAGCAAGCCCAGGCTGCCGGGCAGTGGCACGTCCGCCGTCTGATGGCAGGCGTCGTGCAGGTCCTCGTAGCCGGGCCGGAGGGCGAGCGCGCACTCGGCCGACAGCCACGGCGTGTCCGCGCCCTTCCCCGTCCCCTGTGGCCGTTTCATGGTCGCGCCCATCACGCCACCGCCTCGGCGCCGACTACGTGCCGGTCGAGGTCGATGCCGAAGTCCGCTACGAGGACGTAGGGGCGGACCAGCGCCGTCGCCCGACCGTCGAGGGGCACGTCAAGCCCGTACGGGGACCGGTGAGCGGGAAGGCCCGGGGAGGCCGTGCGGGGCGCCTCGGGCTGGTCGACGGGTACCGGTCGGATGGGGCGCGCAGTCAGCCGGCGCCTACCGGTACTGGGCGCGAACACGCCCAGTACCCATCGCAGGAATGCGTGGATAATGCCCACTGTCATCAGCTCCACTCAGTTGGTGGCCACGCCCCGGGGCCGTCGCGAGCGGTCGCCGGGGTTAGCTCTGTCGATGTATTGAGCGTTGTCCATCGCGTGCAATTGCGGGATGACCGGCGGGCGTTACCGAGGCGGTAATACACTCGTTGCCACTTCGGAAGTGCTCCGCACTGCGCATACGATCACTCCGGAAGTTGGCCCCATGGACGACACCACCCCCGGCCCGCTCGCCCCTGGTGTCCTCGACAGAGGCGACCTCAAGCGAGCCCTGGCAGAGCACGACTTCGCAGCCGCATTCGCACTCATCAAGAAGTGGGGCGGCCTCTCGCAGAACCGCATCGCCGCGGCTTGCCAGCTCACGCCAGGCAAGGTCTCGACGATCATCAGCGGTCGGCAGCAGGTCACCAGCTTCGAGGTGATCTGCCGCATTGCCGATGGGCTGCGAATTCCCGGGCGGATGGTGGGACTTGCCGACCGGCCCTGGGAGGCGCAGCCCGACATCCCAGACCAACCGACACCTACCCCGGCGACCCGATTACCCGTTGAGGACGAGTCATGGATTCCCACGGCGACCGTGCACCTGACCGGAGACCTGACGAGGAGTGACCTTCTGATGGACCGTCGTGCAGCAACATGCGCCATCGCCGGCGCGGCTCTGTCCGGCGCCGCGCTCCTCGACTCCCTTGAGGGTTGGCTCCAGCCCGCGTCAGCCTCGGGGTCCGGCACATACCACCGGGGCCGCATCGGAATGGGTGAAGTACGGCAGCTGGAAGGAACAGCGCGCGCGTTCCGAGCGTGGGACCATCGGTACGGCGGAGGCCTCCGTCGTAAGGCTGTCGTCGGCCAACTCAACGAGGTCGCAGGCCACCTTGAAGAGCACCAGGCGCCAGATGTCGAGCGGGGTCTGTTCCAGGTGATGGCCTACCTCGGAGGCACGGCCGCGACGATCGCCTGGGACTCCGGACTCCAGCGGCAGGCGCAGTCGTACTACCTGCTCGCCCTGCGCGCGGCCCACGCCGCCGGCGACGCCGCCTTCGGCGCGAACGTGCTGGCCGGTATGGCCCGGCAGATGCTGTACCGGGACCGTCCACCGGACGCGCTCGAACTGGTGCACCTGGCGCAGAAAGGTGCGCGCCGAGCTGCAGGACCGCGTCTGCGGGCGATGCTGCACACGCGGGAGGCGTGGGCGTACGCGGCCATGGGGCGCGCGGCGGCCTTCCAACGGGCCACCGGCGAGGCGGCCGAGGCTCTCGCCGACGCAGGGGCGGACGATGAGCCGTACTGGATCTCGTACTTCGACAATGCGGAGCTGTCCGGTGTCACCGGCGGTCGCCTGCTGGACATGGCCCGCAAGGAGCCCCAACAGTATGCCGAGCGAGCTGCGGACTCGATCCGTCAGGCTCTGGCCCGGCGCGGCCCGGAGGCTGGGCGCAGCCACGCTCTCGACAGGATCGGCCTGGCAGAGTGCCACTTCCTCATGGGCGACGTCACCGGGGCCGTGGAGCACACTCAGCGCGCCGTCGAAGCAGCGGCCCGTACCAAGTCCAGCCGCGTTCGGGCGCAGCTCGGCCAGCTGTATCCGTACACCGTCGGCAGGGGCGCCTCACGGCCGACGGCCGAGGCCCGGACAATGATCCGCGACATGCTGTCGAGCTGAAGGAGCAACGTGACCACGATCGCCGTCACCGGGCACATGGACCTGACCGAGGACAGCGTGCCCCTGGTGCTTGACGCCCTGCGGGAGACGCTGAAGCCGTATGCCGCAGACCTGACCGGTGTCACCTGTATTGCCAAGGGAGCGGACTCGCTGTTTGCGGAGGTCGTGCTGGAACTCGGCGGCCGTCTGACCGCAGTGATCCCCTCACGGGATTACCGGCGGAACAAGGTCAAGACCGACCATGCCGACACGTTCGACCGCCTCTCCGAGGCCGCGGGCGAGGTTCTCGTCCTGGAGCACGAGACAGCAAACCGGTCGGCCTACGAGGACGCCAACCGCACGCTGCTCCAGCGGGCTGACCGGCTTGTCGCCGTCTGGGACGGCACGCCGCCGTCCGCCAAGGGCGGCGGTACGGCGGACACAGTGCTGGAGGCCCGCGACGCCGGGCTGCCCGTCGACGTCATCTGGCCGGACGGGGCAGCCCGCCGCGGCTGAGCACGCCGGGTCCAACACGCCCGCGTACCGCGCATGCTTGAGGATCTCCATGTCCGCGATCTGGAACTGGATGGCCCGGTAGGCGCCGATCGGCCGCCGAAGGCCTGGCGTTCCTTGGCGTACTTCACCGACTAGTCCACACAGCCCTGCTAGAGGCCGGTCTCCAGGGCGGCGATGGCGATGCGGCCCTCGTCCCGGATGCGCAGGAACCGGGCGTAGCCGCGGCCCTCCTCGCCGAGCAGGTTGGCGGCGGGCACGCGGACGTCGAAGGGCATGCTGCTCGCGCTGAGCGAGGAGTACACCGACCACTACACCGACCACTACACGGTGGACGGTGACATCTTCGACGAGTGCACTGACATCGCCCTGACCGCGTTCCTGAGCCTGGCGGAGCGCGGTGACGGAGAGTGCGGGCAGGCGTGGCAGAACTGGGTCACCAGGGAGGGCCGGGAGACGTACGCGTACATGACGCTGGACGCCCTGCTGGCGGCCATGGCCGTCCACTCGACCGAGGCGGCACAGGACGACCGCACGGTGCTGGTACCCGTACGGGTGACCGATGTGCTGCGACGTGATCGGGCCTACTACAACAGGTACTTACGACGCGCCCTCCCCAACCCCCTTCGGGATGCCAAGCAGTTGGTGCTGTTCTCGAACATCCCCATCACCGACTCCAGGGCCCTCGGCGAGGCCATGCACTGTCTCCAACAGTGGTGCAGCAAGGGGAGCCTCGCCCGCGTCTACTCGGCTATCAACTCAGGAGGATGACCAGATTGGACAGCGCGATCGAAGTGGAGCGAAAGAGGCAGCTGCCGGACGACGGCAGGCAGTTGGCGCTCCTGCTCGGTGAGCTCGGCTGGAAGCCGACTCACCCGCTGACCGAGGTGGACACGTACTACAGCCGCCCGGACATCGACTACATGGCGACCGTGGAGTGTCTGCGGGTGCGGCGCCGGGGTGACTTCGCGGAGATCACCTACAAGCCGCCGTCCACCGCGGTCACACACAGCGCCAACGGCGTGATCTCGAAGCAGGAGACCAACGTCCACCTCGACTCGGCGAGCCAGGCCGCGCTCGCGGACCAGCTGCTGGAGTACATCGGCATGCGGCCCCTGGTCCGCGTGGAGAAGAACCGGACGACGTACCACCACCCGACGCAGCCCGGCGTCACCGTCAGCATCGACATGGTGGCCGGTGTCGGGGCGTTCGTGGAGACGGAGGTCATCAGCACCGATGTGACGCTGGCAACCCTGAAGGTGGAGCAGACCGAGAACCAGCTCGGCATCACGGACCTGCCCCCGGTCGATCTGCCGTACAGGGACCTCGCGCTTACCCGGGCTCCCGCGTGAGCGGACTACGCAGAGCCCACGACAGGAGTGAGGGGAGCGGAAGAGGGTGAGGCGCGGCGTCGGCCTTCGACGCATCAGCACGTCTTGAAGGCCGACGCCGCGCCACGTCTCAGCTCACCTTGATGGTGGCCTTCCACGGCGCGATGGCGAGGGGGCACTTGTACCCAGGGTCAGGGTGGCACTGCCGCACAGCGGAGACGGTGCTCGTGCCCGGGCTTTCCGCGTGCAGGACCGCGTATGCGTCACCGGCCGGTGTCGTACCGCTGACAGTCCGGGCCAGGACGTGGGCATCGCGGGTGCTCGGCATGCTCCACGTGTACGTCAAGCCCCGCTCGCGGGAGGCCTTCAGCCGGATCTCGGTGTCGTCACCGACCGACCGGGCCACGGTGCGGCCGTTGTCGGAGTTGGTGAGGACGAGGCGGTCGGCCCGAGCGGAGTGCGGCGCGGCGGAAGCGGCCGGGGTGACCAGCGTGGCGGTCACCATCAGTCCCAACGTCAATCCGGTCGCATACTTCGCGGCTTTCACGGTTACCTCCAGGCAGATGACGGACGCGCTGATCAACGTCCCGCACGCCCGTCACGCAATGCCCTGCCCCGAGAGAACCACCTGATTCGCCGAACAGCGCCCCTGTACCCCTAGCTCACCAATCCCAGTTCCCGCGCGATCAGCATCCGCTGGACCTCGCTCGTGCCCTCGCCGATCTCCAGGATCTTGGAGTCGCGCCACATGCGGGCCACCGGGTACTCGTTCATGAAGCCGTAGCCGCCGTGGATCTGGGTGGCGTCGCGGGCGTTGTCCACGGCGATGGTGGAGGAGTACAGCTTGGCCAGGGCCGCCTCCTTCTTGAAGGGTTCGCCGGCCACCAGGCGGCTCGCCGCGTCGCGCCAGGCCAGGCGGGCCGTGTACGCCTTCATCTCCATGTCGGCGATCTTGAACTGGATGGCCTGGTTGGCACCGATGGGCTTGCCGAAGGCGTGGCGTTCCTTCGCGTACTTCAGCGACTCGTCGACGCAGCCCTGCGCCAGGCCCGTCGCGAGGGCCGCGATGGCGATGCGGCCCTCGTCGAGGATGCGCAGGAACTGGGCGTAGCCCCGGCCCTCCTCGCCGAGCAGATTGGCGGCGGGGACCCGGACGTCGGCGAACGACAGCTCGCGGGTGTCGGAGGCGTTCCAGCCGACCTTCGAGTAGGGAGCCGCCACCGTGAAGCCGGGGGTGCCCGACGGGACGATGATGGACGAGATCTCCGGCCTGCCGTCCGGCTTGCGGCCCGTCACCGCCGTGACCGTCACCAAACCCGTGATGTCCGTACCCGAGTTGGTGATGAAGCACTTCGTGCCGTTGATCACCCATTCGTTCGTGTCCGGGTCCAGCCGGGCCGTCGTACGGGTCGCGCCCGCGTCGCTGCCGCCGTCCGGTTCCGTCAGGCCGAACGCGCCCAGGATCTCGCCCGTGCACAGGCGCGGGAGCCACTCGCGCTTCTGCTCCTCCGTGCCGAACAGGTGCAGCGGCATGGCGCCCAGGGAGACGCCCGCTTCGAGGGTGATCGCCACGGACGAGTCGACTCTCGCCAACTCCTCCAGGGCGACGCCGAGCGCCAGATAGTCGCCGCCCATGCCGCCGTACTCCTCCGGGAACGGCAGCCCGAACAGGCCCATACGGCCCATCTCGCGGACGATCTCGTACGGGAACTCGTGCCGCTCGTAGAAGTCGCCGATCTTCGGCGCCACGACATCGTGCGCGAACTCCTCCACCGTACGGCGGAGTTCCTCCAGCTCGGGGCTGAGACGGTGGTCCATGCTGATCACTGGTCCTTGTGGGAGAGAGCGCGGACGGTACGGGACGGGCTGGGCCGGTCCAGATGGGCGGCCATCCACACGCTGGTGGCGGTCAGACGGCCGAGGTCGACCCCGGTCTCGATGCCGAGGCCGTGCAGCATCCAGACGAGGTCCTCGGTGGCGAGGTTGCCGGTGGCGGACTTGGCGTACGGGCAGCCGCCGAGGCCTCCGGCCGAGGCGTCGACGGTGGTCACGCCGTGCTCCAGGGCCGCGTAGGTGTTCGCGAGCGCCTGGCCGTAGGTGTCGTGGAAGTGGACGCCGATCATGTTCGTCGGCACGCGCTCCTCGTTGAGGAGGGAGAGCAGTTCGAGCACGTGGCCCGGCGTTGCGACTCCGATGGTGTCGCCGAGGCTCAGCTCGTCGCAGCCCATGTCGCGCAGGGCCGTGCAGACGCGGGCCACCTGGTGGAGCGGGACCGCACCCTCCCAGGGGTCGCCGAAGCACATGGACACATAGCCGCGTACGTGCGCGCCCGCGTCCTTGGCCTGCCGGACCACCGGCGCGAACACGGCCAGCGACTCGTCCACCGTGCGGTTGAGGTTGGCCTTCGCGAAGGACTCGGTGGCGCTGGCGAAGACGGCGACCCGGTCGGCGCCGAGCGCCAGCGCCCGGTCCAGGCCCCGCTGGTTGGGCACCAGCACCGGAAGCTCGACCCCCGGCAGGTCGCTGATCAACGGGAACAGCTGCTCGGCGTCGGCCAGTTGGGGCACCCACTTGGGATGCACGAAGCTCGTCGCCTCGATCGTCGTCAGGCCCGCGTCGGCGAGCCGGCGGATGAACTCCGCCTTGATCTCGGCCGGTACGACCCGCTGCTCGTTCTGCAGCCCGTCGCGCGCGCCGACCTCGTGGATCCGCACCCGCTCGGGCAGATCGGAAGCCGGTACGACCATGGGGAGACCGTTGACAGTCACTCCGCCACCGTCCCTTCCTCGTCGTGCGGTGCGATCACGGCCAGCACCTGGTCCATGGCGACCGTCGTGCCCGCCGTCACGTCCAGCTCGGCGACCGTGCCGGCGTGCGGGGCGGAGATGACGTGCTCCATCTTCATCGCCTCCACCACCAGCAGGCTCTGCCCGGCGGCCACCTCGTCGCCGACGGCCACCTTGACCACGGTGACCGTGCCGGGCATCGGTGCGGTGAGGGAGTCGGCGCCCGCGTGGGAGGACCTGCCGAGGGACGCGGCCACCGGGTCGTGGTCCCGCACCTGCCAGGCGTCGCCGTCCCGGCCGATCCAGTCACCGGCCCGGTGGAAGGCGTGACGGACGCCGTCGAGGGTGACGGAGACCGTGTCGCCGGTGACGGTCGCGGTGCCGCGCGGGGTGTACGTCACCGGATCCTGTACCCGCAGGTGGAAGGCGGGCGGCTTCGGGGTGCCGCCGAGCCGCCAGCCGCTCGGCACCGAGAAGGGGTCGACCCAGCCGTCCGTGCGCGGCTCCAGCGCACGCGCGCGTACGGCCGCCGCCGCCTCGTAGACCTCCTCGGGTACGTCCGCCAAGACCAGCTCGTCCACGACCCGCTCGACCAGGCCCGTGTCCAGCTCGCCCGCGACGACCGCCGGATGCGCCAGCAGCCTGCGCAGAAAGCCCGCGTTGGTCGGCACCCCCAGCGTGACCGTCTCCGCCAGCGCCGCCCGGAGCCCCCGCAACGCCGTCTCGCGGTCGGGGCCGTAGGCGATCACCTTGGACAGCATCGGGTCGTAGAGGCTGCCGACCTCGGTGCCCTCACTGAGCCCGGAGTCGGTGCGGATGCCGTCGCCCTGCGGCTCGTGCAGCAGCAGCACCGTGCCGCCGGAGGGGAGGAAGCCCCGTGAGGGGTCTTCCGCGCAGATCCGCGCCTCCACCGCGTGCCCGGTCAGCCGTACGTCGTCCTGCGCGAAGCCCAGCTTCTCCCCGGCCGCCACCCGCACCTGCCACTCCACCAGGTCCAGGCCCGTGACGAGTTCGGTGACCGGGTGCTCCACCTGGAGGCGGGTGTTCATCTCCATGAAGTAGTACTGGGTGGGGTCGTTGCCCGGCACGATGAACTCCACCGTGCCCGCGCCCCGGTACCCGCACGAGCGGGCCGCCTGCACCGCCGCCTCGCCCATCGCGGCCCGGGTCCGCTCATCCAGGAGCACGCTCGGCGCCTCCTCGATGATCTTCTGGTGCCGCCGCTGCAGCGAGCACTCGCGCTCGCCGAGGTGGACGACGCCCCCGTGGCCGTCGGCCAGCACCTGGATCTCGATGTGCCGGGGCCGGTCGATCCACCGCTCCACCAGCAGCGTGTCGTCGCCGAAGGAGGCGCGGGCCTCGCGGCGGGCGGCCGCGATATCCTCCTCCAGGACCGTCAGGTCCCGCACCAGGCGCATGCCCTTGCCGCCACCGCCGGCGGACGGCTTCAGCAGCACGGGCGCGCCCAACTCGCGGGCCGCCTGGGCCAGTTCGGGGTCGCGTCCGCCGGGGACCACCGGGACTCCGGCCGCCTTCACCGTCTCCTTGGCGCGGATCTTGTCGCCCATGAGCGCGATCGCGTCCGCCGGCGGGCCGATGAAGACCAGCCCCGCCTCCTCGCAGGCGCGCGCGAAGCCCGCGTTCTCGGCGAGGAAGCCGTAGCCCGGGTGGACTGCCTGCGCGCCGGTGCGGGCGGCGGCCTCCAGCAGCCGCTCCACCGACAGATAGCTCTCGGCGGCCGGCGCCGGACCGATCCGTACCGCCGTGTCGGCCTCCCGGACGTGCCGCGCGTCCGCGTCGGCGTCGGAGAAGACCGCCACCGAGCGCACGCCCAGCGAGCGGAGCGTACGGATGACGCGTACGGCGATCTCGCCCCGGTTGGCGACCAGCACTGTGTCGAACACGGTTCCCCTCCTCACATCCGGAAGACGCCGAACTGAGGCGCCGTATAGTCCCTTTGGGAAAGTGGCGCGTTGGCGCAGGCCGTCAGAGCGAGTCCCAGCACCTGACGGGTCTCCAGCGGGTCGATCACGCCGTCGTCCCAGAGCCGGGCCGTGGCGTAGTAGGCGTTGCCCTGGCGCTCGTACTGCGCGCGGATCGGCGACTTGAAGGCCTCTTCCTCCTCGGCGGGCCACTCCTCGCCGCGCGCCTCCAGCTGGTCCCGCTTGACGGTCGCGAGGACGGACGCGGCCTGCTCGCCGCCCATGACGGAGATCTTGGCGTTGGGCCACATCCACAGGAAGCGGGGGGAGTAGGCGCGGCCGCACATCGAGTAGTTGCCCGCGCCGTACGAGCCGCCGACCACCACGGTCAGCTTCGGCACGCGCGTGCACGCCACCGCCGTCACCATCTTGGCGCCGTGCTTGGCGATACCGCCCGCCTCGTAGTCCCTGCCGACCATGAACCCGGAGATGTTCTGCAGGAACACCAGCGGGACGCCGCGCTGGTCGCACAGCTCGATGAAGTGGGCGCCCTTCTGGGCGGACTCGGAGAACAGGATGCCGTTGTTGGCGACGATCCCGACCGGGTGGCCGTGGATCCGGGCGAAGCCGGTGACGAGCGTCTGCCCGAACTCGCTCTTGAACTCGGCGAATCGGGAGCCGTCCGTGATCCGCGCGATGATCTCGCGTACGTCGTAGGGGGTACGGGAGTCGACCGGGACGGCGCCGTACAACCCGTACGGGTCGACCTTGGGTTCCGTGACCGGTGCGACCTCCCAGGGGAGGGGCTGCCGGGCCGGGAGGGTGGCGACGATGTTCCGCACGATCCTGAGCGCGTGCGCGTCGTCCTCGGCGAGATGGTCGGTGACTCCGGACACGCGCGAGTGGACCTCGCCGCCGCCCAGCTCCTCCGCCGTCACGACCTCGCCGGTGGCGGCCTTCACCAGGGGCGGGCCGCCGAGGAAGATCGTGCCCTGGTTGCGGACGATCACGGCTTCGTCGCTCATCGCCGGGACGTACGCCCCGCCCGCAGTACAGGACCCGAGCACGGCCGCGATCTGTGGGATGCCGGCCCCGGACATCCGGGCCTGGTTGTAGAAGATCCGCCCGAAGTGGTCCCGGTCGGGGAAGACCTCGTCCTGCATCGGCAGGAAGGCACCACCGGAGTCCACGAGATAGACGCAGGGCAGCCGGTTGTCGAGGGCCACCTCCTGCGCGCGCAGGTGCTTCTTCACGGTCATCGGGTAGTACGTGCCGCCCTTGACCGTGGCGTCATTGGCGACGATCACGCACTCGCGGCCGCTGACCCGCCCGATCCCGGCGATCACCCCGGCGGCCGGGGCCTGGTCGTCGTACATCCCGTCGGCCGCGAGGGGGGCCAGCTCCAGGAACGGCGACCCGGGGTCGAGCAGCGTGTCCACCCTGTCCCTGGGCAGCAGCTTGCCGCGCGCGGTGTGCCGGGCCCGTGCCTTCTCGCCGCCGCCGAGGGCGGCCGCGGCCAGCTTGCCGCGCAGCTCCTCGACCAGCGCGAGATGCGCCTGTTCATTGGCTCGCCAGGCCTGAGACGCGGGATCGGCCGCGCCCGTCAGCTCCGGTGCCTCCTGCATTCTGCGGTCCCCTCACGCGGTGATCGAACCTGCGATCCGCTGTTAATGAGCGTTAACCATTTCCTTCAGGTTAACGACCGCTAACCTCGCTGTCTAGAATTGCCTGCATGGTCACCAGAACCGACGCCCCGACCCGCCGCGAGCAGATCCTGAAGGAGGCCGCCCGGCTCTTCGCCGAGCGCGGCTTCCACGGCGTCGGTGTCGACGAGATAGGCGCCGCGGTGGGGATCAGCGGCCCCGGTCTCTACCGGCACTTCCCGGGCAAGGACGCGATGCTCGCCGAGCTGCTGGTCGGCATCAGCGGCCAGCTGCTGACAGGGGCGAAGCGGCGCCTGGCGGAGGCCGACGGGGTGCCCGCGAGCCGGATCCTGGACTCCCTGATCGAGGGCCATATCGACTTCGCCCTGGACGACCGTCCCCTGATCACCCTGCACGACCGCGAGCTGGACCGCCTGCGCGACAGCGACCGCAAGCTGGTGCGCCAGCTCCAGCGGCAGTACGTCGAGCTGTGGGTCGAGGTGGTCCGCGAGGTGTACCCGGCGCTGACCGAGCCCGCCGCCCGCTCCGCCGTCCACTCGGTCTTCGGTCTGCTGAACTCCACCCCGCACCTCGGCCGCGCGGGCACGCTGCCCGGCCGTGGCGCCACGGCGGCGTTGCTGCACCGGATGGCGTGCGGGGCGTTCGAGGCGGCGGGTGCCGACGAGGAGGACGAGGAGTGACCTGCGTCTCTGGACGCATCGCCGTACTCGCCGGTATCTTCGAGTCTGAGCAAGCGCTTAGACAGGTACCTGGAGGTGGGCGGCGTGCGCCGTACGGTGTTCAACGAGGATCACGAGGCGTTCCGGGAGACCCTCCGCGCCTTCATCGAGGCCGAGGTCGTCCCCGTCTACGACGAGTGGTTCGCCGCCGGCCAGGCGCCGCGCGACTTCTACTACAAGCTCGGTGAGCTGGGCATCTTCGGTATCAACGTCCCCGAGGAGTTCGGCGGCGCGGGCCTGGACAGCCACAAGTTCGAAGCCGTCCTCTACGAGGAGACCGCCCGCGCGGGCGTCCAGTTCGGCGGCTCCGGTGTGCACGTGCTGCTCGCCCTGCCGTACATCAAGATGCTGGCCACGGACGAGCAGAAGAAGCGCTACCTGCCCAAGTTCGTCACCGGTGAGGGGATGTGGGCCATCGCGATGACCGAGCCGGGCACCGGCTCCGACCTCGCGGGCATGAAGTCCACCGCCAAGCTCTCCGAGGACGGCACGCACTACGTCCTCAACGGCGCCAAGACCTTCATCACCGGCGGCGTCCACGCCGACCGCGTGATCGTCTGCGCCCGCACCTCCGCGCCCACCGCCGAGGACCGCCGCCACGGCATCTCCCTGTTCGCCGTGGACACCAAGTCCGAGGGCTACTCCGTCGGCCGCAAGCTCGACAAGCTCGGCCTGAAGACCTCCGACACCGCCGAGCTGGCCTTCGTCGACGTCAAGGTGCCCGTCGAGGACCTGCTCGGCGAGGAGAACAAGGGCTTCTACTACCTCGGCCACAACCTCGCCTCCGAGCGCTGGGGCATCGCCTTCGGCGCCTACGCGCAGGCCAAGGCCGCCGTCCGCTTCGCCAAGCAGTACGTCCAGGAGCGCACCGTCTTCGGCAAGCCGGTCGCGCACTTCCAGAACACCAAGTTCGAGCTGGCCGCCTGCCAGGCCGAGGTCGACGCCGCCGAGGCCGTCGCCGACCGCGCGACCGAGGCCCTGGACGCCGGCGAGCTGACCCCTGCCGAGGCCGCCTCCGCCAAGCTGTTCTGCACCGAGGTCGCCCACCGCGTCATCGACCGCTGCCTGCAACTGCACGGCGGCTACGGCTACATGAACGAGTACCCGATCGCCCGCCTCTACGCGGACAACCGCGTCAACCGCATCTACGGCGGCACCAGCGAGATCATGAAGTCGATCATCGCCAAGGACATGGGCCTGTAAGGGCCGGGTAACCGGACGCAACCACTGGCCGGTACAACTATCGCCATGAGCCAGGCACTTGAGGATCTCCTCGATCTGCTCGACCTGGAGCAGATCGAGGAGAACATCTTCCGCGGCCAGTCCCGCTCCGCCGTCGTCCCCCGGGTCTTCGGCGGGCAGGTCGCGGCGCAGGCGCTGGTCGCCGCCGGGCGGACGGTCCCCGCCGACCGGCCCGCCCACTCCCTGCACGCCTACTTCCTGCGCCCCGGCGACCCCGGCGCGCCGATCGTCTACACCGTGGACCGCATCCGCGACGGCCGTTCCTTCACCACCCGCCGCGTGGTCGCCGTCCAGCACGGCAAGCCGATCTTCCATCTCTCGGCGTCCTTCCAGACGTACGAGGAGGGCCTGGAACACCAGGCACCCATGCCCGCCTCGCCCGACCCGGAGACCCTCCCCACCTCGCAGGAACGCCTGCGCGGCTACGACCACCTGGCCCCCGAGGTCGTCGAGAAGTTCCTGGAGGCCCGCGAGGCGATCGACCTGAGGTACGTGGAGGAGCCGCCGTACGGGCAGTTCGGCGAGCCGCGCGAGCCGCACTCACAGGTCTGGTTCCGCACCAACGGCAAGCTGGACTGTGCTTTTGACGAACCGTTGCTGCATGTCGTCCTCGCCACCTATGTCTCCGACATGACCCTCCTCGACTCCATCCTGCTCGCGCACGGCCGTGGCGGCTGGGCCGTGGGGGATGTCGTGGGGGCCTCCCTGGACCACGCGATGTGGTTCCACCGGCCCTTCCGCGCCGACGAGTGGCTGCTGTACGACCAGGAGTCCCCGTCCGCGCACGGCGGCCGCGGCCTCGGCCAGGCCCGGATCTACACCCAGGACGGGCAGCTCGCGATCACCGTCATCCAGGAGGGCGTGGTCCGCGTTCCGCGTGCCTGAGTCGCCGAGATGCCGAGTGACATGCGGGGCATTAATCTCTATGAGTGAAAGCCGCAGCACATGGCGTAACCGGCCGACGAGTTTCCGGGCACCCGGAACGGCAGACGTCGGCGGCGATGGTCGTGTGACCAGCCTGCTGCGGTGAACCTCAAGAGCGCGCCGTGCCCTTCCCCCTTCTGTGGGCACGGCGCCGGCCATCCATCCCGCGCCTCCCCCAAATGAAGCCGCTCGGGATGATGGAAACGAAAGGGTAATTTCCCATGCGAGCACAGCGCTTCAGGCGTTATGTCGTGATGTCCGCAGCAGGTTTCCTGCTGGCAGGCGGAGCCGCCATAGGCGCGGCGGGCACCGCCTCGGCAGCACCTGCACACCACAATTCCCACAGCCGGCACGGTGACCACTGCGGTCGTCACCACGGCCGCCACCACCACCATCACGGCCGCGATCACGGCCGTGGCGACCGCGACCGTGACCACGGCCGCGGCGACCACGACAACGGTCGCGGAGACAACGGCCGCGGTGACAAGGGCGACAACGGTCGTGGTGACAAGGGCGACAACGGCCGGGGTGACAACGGCGGCCGCTGATCCGACGCCGATAGCGCCCACACTGTGCGGCTCCGCAACGCGGGGCCGCACAGTGCCGCGTGGGCGGGTCCGGTCAGGAAAGTCCGGCCGCCGCCAGCAGATACGCCGTCATCGGGTCGTAGTGGCGGGGGCTGAGCACATGGTCGTCCAGGGGTACGACGACCTGGACGGTGCCCTCGGACTCGGCAAGGAACAGCGCCGGGTCATTGCAGTCGGCGTACCCGACGGAATCGACTCCGTGCTGCCCGGCGTACCCGGCCCACCCGTGGTCGGCGACCACCAGGTCCGGCAGCGGACGCCCCTCGCGCTCAAGCCCCGTCAGAATGGCCCGCATCGGCTCCCCGGAGTGGGTGTGCCACAGCGTCGCCCCGTGCTCCAGCACCGCCACGTCCGCGAACTGCATGACGTACCCCTCGTCCGTCTGCAGCCCGTCCGGGATGACGACGATCTCGCAGCCCGCGGCGCGCAGCGCGCCGGCCGTGGCCCGGTGCACGTCCAGCAGACCGCCCGGGTGCCCGGTGGCGAACAACACCCGCTGCTGCCCCTCGGCCGCCTTGCGCAGCCGTGCCGCCATCCGCTCCAGCGCGGCCACGGTCAGCTCGGGGTCGATGGTGTCCTGCCCGTACCGGTACTCGGGGTCGTCGTTGACCCCGACCCGCTCGGCCATCACCGCGAGCACGTCCTGCTCGTCCGTCCAGCGGTCGCCCAGCTCCAGGCCGAGCCAGAAATTACGGACACCGTTGGCGAGCTGACGGTAGTGGGAGAGGTTGTTCTCGCGGGGCGTGGCGACGTCCCCCGCGATACGGGTCCTCACCAGGTGGTCGACGAGCTGGGCGCGGCTGGGTGTCCCGGATATCGGCATGCCTCCCATTGTGAGGCAGCGCGCGACCGGATTCCTCGGCATATCGAGGGCTGGGACCGGGACCGAAGCCCGTGCTTCAGGCCTGCCGCAGCGCGAACCACAACTCCATGCGGACGTCCGGGTCGTCCAGGTCGGTGTCCAGCAGGGCCGCGCAGCGGGCGATGCGTTGGCGCACGGTGTTGCGGTGGACATTCAGGGCCACAGCCGTGCGGTCCCAACTGCCGTGAAGAGCCAGCCAGTTGCGCAGCGTCTCGGCGAGCTCGGGGCGGCCGGCGAGTGGTGCAAGCAGCGCGCGGGCGTGTGCCTCGGCATCCGCCCGCGGCACCAGGTCGGTGAAGCCCGGGCGGGCGTCGTGCCGGATGAGCGGGGTGCGGG
>NZ_CM002285.1:6266854-6303582 GCF_000497445.1 Streptomyces roseochromogenus subsp. oscitans DS 12.976
GCACCCTTACCACATCCCGCGCGAGGTCGACCAGCGGTGAGCCCAGTGCGGCGCCGAGCGCAGAGGCCGCGACGGCGTCCGGAAGCTGTGCCTCGGGCCGGGCGTGTACGACGACCCAGCTGCCCTGCCCGAGCAGCGGAGCGACCTCCTCCGGCCGCGCCCCGAGCAGCAGCCGCACGAACGCCGAGGACCGCGCGGCCCCGGCCCCGCTGTGATGCTCCCCGGTCAGCAGCGAAAGCAGCACGGAGGCCACGGAGGCGATGGTGTGGTCGCCGGGTTCGCGCCGCGCGGTGGCCACACCCAGGACGAATCCCTCGCCGGAGCCGAGGGCGTAGGCGGCGAGGTGGGTGTCCCCGAGCGTGTCGGTGGCGGAGGTGGGGGTAGTACCCGCTCCGGTCGGCCGTACCACCCCCGCCAGGTCCGTCAGCGCCTCCCGTACTCCCGGCCCCGGTTCCCGGCCCGCCGAGGCGATCTCCGTGCCGTCGGGGCCGTAGAGCACCGCCTGGCCGGTCAGGCGGTGGGCCAGCTGCCGTAGGACCGAGGGGACCGGGTCGGGGCGGGCCGCGGCGGAGGCGAGGCTCTGCTGGGCCTCCGTGACCCGGCGCAGTTCGGCCAGCCGGGCCTGTGCCATCAGCTGCCACACCGCGCGGGCCACGCCGGAGAACGTGGTCTGCGGCGGGACCTCCAGGAGCGGGAGGCCGTAGCGCTCGCAGGCCGCGACCAGTGCCCGCGGGACCGTGTCGTGCACCGGGGCCAGGCCGAAGCCGAGAGCCGCGCCGCCCGCCGCGACGATCCGCGAGACGTAGTCGTCAAAGTATGTGCCCGAGCCCGCCGCCTCCGGGATGTGCACCCCGGCCGTCAGCAGCAGCTCGCCGCCCAGCAGATACGGATACGGGTCGGCCATCTCCGAGGTGTGCGCCCAGTGGATCACGACCGACGGATCCTCCGGCCCGGCGATCTGCTTCAGCGCGAGATCCTCGCGGGCCAGCAGCGCGGAGAGCGGTACGGGTGGGGTCGGTGGGACCGCTGGGGTGATCGTCTCCGGCATGATGTGCGTTCCCTCCATCCCTCCCTATTCATATGGATGAAACGTACACTTCGCAGTCGCTTTCCGGCCACCTAGTGTCGATGCTCGTCACCCCCCGGGCGAGACCGAACGAAGGAGGGCCCTGTGGCCGTCGACTACACAGTGATCGTCGTCTACCTCGCCGGGATGCTGGCCATGGGCTGGTGGGGCATGCGGCGCGCCAGGTCGAAGAGCGAGTTCCTGGTGGCCGGGCGCCGGCTCGGGCCCGCCATGTACTCCGGCACCATGGCGGCCATCGTCCTCGGCGGCGCGTCCACCATCGGCGGCGTGGGACTGGGGTACCGGTACGGGCTGTCCGGCGCCTGGATGGTGTTCACCATCGGGCTCGGCCTGCTCGCCCTGTCGGTCTTCTTCTCCGCCCGTATCGCCCGCCTGAAGGTCTACACCGTCTCCGAGATGCTGGACCTGCGTTACGGCGGCCGCGCCGGGGTCATCTCCGGCGTGGTCATGTGGGCGTACACCCTCATGCTCGCCGTCACCTCCACCATCGCCTACGCCACGATCTTCGACGTCCTCTTCGACATGAACCGGACCTTCGCGATCGTCATCGGCGGCTCGATCGTCGTCGCCTACTCCACCCTCGGCGGCATGTGGTCGATCACCCTGACCGACATGGTCCAGTTCGTGGTGAAGACGATCGGCGTGCTGCTCCTGCTCCTGCCCATCGCGGTCGTCAAGGCCGGTGGCTTCGGCGCGATGAAGGCCAAGCTGCCGACCTCGTACTTCGACCCGCTGGGCATCGGCGGCCAGACGATCTTCACCTACATCCTGATCTACACGTTCGGCATGCTGATCGGCCAGGACATCTGGCAGCGCGTGTTCACCGCCCGCAGCGACAGGACGGCCAGGTGGGGCGGCACGGTCGCCGGAACCTACTGTCTGGCCTACGCTCTCGCCGGCGCGGTGATCGGCACGGCCGCCAAGGTCCTCTACCCCAGGCTGGGCAGCCCCGACGACGCCTTCGCCACCATCGTCAAGGCCGAACTCCCCGTCGGCGTGCGCGGCCTGGTGCTGGCCGCCGCCCTCGCCGCCGTGATGTCCACCTCCTCCGGCGCCCTGATCGCCTGCGCCACCGTCGCCGGCAACGACATCTGGTCACGGCTCAAGGGGGTCGTACGACCCTCAGGTGAGGATCACGACGAGGTCGGCGGCAACCGCGCCTTCATCCTGATCATGGGCGTCGCGGTGATCGGTACGGCGGTCGCGCTGAACAACGTGGTCGAGGCGCTGACGGTCGCCTACAACTTGCTCGTCGGCGGCCTGCTCGTCCCGATCCTCGGCGGCCTGCTGTGGAAGCGCGGAACGGTGCAGGGCGCGCTGGCCTCGGTGCTCGTCGGCGGCCTCGCGGTCATCGGCCTGATGGCGGGCTACGGCATCCTGGCCAACGAGCCCGTCTACTACGGCCTGCTCGCCTCCCTCGCCGCCTACGTCGTCGTCTCCCTGGTGACGAAGCCCACCGACGAGACCGTCCTCGCCACCTGGCGTGAACGCCTCGCCGGACAGAATCCCGAACTCCCGTCCGAACCGGTCCCGGCTCACCAGTAGAGTCGTATGGAAAGCAGTGCATGCGCGACGAAGCGCAAGAAAGAAGGCATTTCATCATGAGCAGCAACGAGACGCCCCGCGGTCCCGTCGACTCCTCCCGCATCCCGCGGTACGCCGGCCCCGCGACCTTCGCCCGGCTGCCCCGCCTGGACGAGGTCGGCACCGCCGACGTCGCCGTCGTGGGCGTGCCGTTCGACTCCGGCGTCTCGTACCGGCCGGGCGCCCGCTTCGGCGGCAACGCCATCCGCGAGGCGTCCCGGCTGCTGCGCCCGTACAACCCCGCGCAGGACGCGTCGCCGTTCGCGCTGGCGCAGGTGGCGGACGGCGGCGACATCGCCGTGAACCCGTTCAACATCAACGAGGCCGTAGAGACCATCGAGGCCGCGGCGGACGAGTTGCTCGGCACCGGCGCCCGCCTGATGACCCTGGGCGGCGACCACACCATCGCCCTGCCCCTGCTGAGGAGCGTCGCGAAGAAGCACGGCCCGGTGGCCCTGCTGCACTTCGACGCCCACCTGGACACCTGGGACACCTACTTCGGCGCCGAGTACACCCACGGCACCCCGTTCCGCCGCGCGGTGGAGGAGGGCATCCTCGACACCTCCGCCCTCTCCCACGTCGGCACCCGCGGACCCCTGTACGGCAAGCAGGACCTCACCGACGACGAGAAGATGGGCTTCGGCATCGTCTCGTCCGCGGACATCTACCGCCGCGGCGCCGACGAGGTCGCCGACCAGCTGCGCCAGCGCATCGGCGACCGCCCGCTGTACATCTCCATCGACATCGACTGCCTCGACCCGGCCCACGCGCCCGGCACCGGCACGCCCGAGGCGGGCGGCATGACCTCGCGCGAGCTGCTGGAGATCCTGCGCGGACTGGCCTCCTGCAACCTGGTCTCGGCGGACGTCGTCGAGGTGGCGCCCGCGTACGACCACGCCGAGATCACCTCGGTCGCGGCCTCGCACACGGCCTACGAACTGACCACCATCATGAGCCGCCAGATCGCGGCTGCCCGGAAGGACGCGTAACCGCAGTGACTCACGACCACGACCTGGTGCTCCGCCCGACGCCCGCGCAGCGGGAGGCCGCGCTGAACCCTCCCCCGGGCAGGGCAGGCGGAGACCTGGTCGTGGAAACGCTGGCCGGGCTCGGCGCGACCACGGTCTTCGGCCTGCCCGGCCAGCACGCCCTCGGCATGTTCGACGCCCTGCGCCGGTCGTCCCTGCGGTACGTCGGCCTGCGGGTGGAGAACAACGCGGGCTTCGCGGCGGACGCGTACGGCCGGATCACCGGCGAGGCTGCGCCGCTGCTGCTCTCGACGGGCCCGGGAGCCCTGACGTCACTGGCCGCGCTGCAGGAGGCGGCCGCGGCCTCCGCCCCTGTGCTGGCGATCAGCAGCCAGATCCCGACGGCGGGCCTGGGCGGCGGCCGCCACGGCTATCTGCATGAACTCCCGGACCAGTCGGCCTCGTTCCGGGGCGTGGTGAAGTCGGTCCACACCGTCCGCACGCAGTCCCAGATCCCGTCCGCGATCGCGGCGGCCTGGAAGTCGGCGCTGACGGCACCGCACGGCCCGGTGTGGGTGGAGATCCCGCAGGACGTCCTGCTCGCCGAGACCGCACTGCCGGTGGTGACGGCGGTCGACGCGACCCCGGACGACCTCCCCCCGCGCCCCGAACTGACCGCGGTGGCGGCCGACTTGCTGTCGGGTGCCGCCCGCCCGGCGATCATCGCGGGCGGCGGGGTCGTACGAGCGGACGCCTCGGGCAAGCTGCGTCAGCTGGCCGAGAAGCTCCAGGCGCCGGTCGTGACGACCTTCGGCGGCAAGGGCGCCTTCCCCTGGGAGCACCCGCTGTCGCTCCAGTCCTGGCTGGAGGACCGTCATACGACGGACTTCCTGGAGGACGCGGACGTCCTGCTGGTCGTCGGTTCGGGCCTCGGTGAACTGTCCTCCAACTACTACACGTTCAAGCCCCGCGGCCGGGTGATCCAGATCGAGGCCGACCTCGGCAAGCTGGAGTCCAACCACCCGGCGCTGGGCATCCACGCGGACGCCCGCCTCGCGCTCCAGGCCCTGCTGGAGACGGTGGAGGAGCGCACGGACGCGTCGGCGCCGGAGCGGGTGCGGGAGCTGCTGGAGAAGGTGGCTTCCCGCATCGCAGGTCAGGAACTCGCCCTGGAGCAGGAGGTGTTGGGGTCCGTCCGGCGTGCGTTGCCCGCAGGTTCCCCGTCCTTCTGGGACATGACGATCCTGGCGTACTGGGCGTGGTCGGCCTTCGATCCCCGGGGCGCCAACACCATGCACTCCGCACAGGGCGCCGGCGGCCTCGGCTACGGCTTCCCGGCGGCGCTGGGCGCGGCGGCGGCCGACCCGACGCGCCCGGTACTGGCGGTGTCGGGCGACGGCGGCGCGCTGTACTCCATCGCGGAACTGGCCACGGCCCGCCAGTACGACCTGCCGGTCACCTGGCTGATCGTCGACGACGGCGGCTACGGCATCCTCCGCGAGTACATGACGGACGCCTTCGGCCAGGCGACGGCGACGGAACTGACGCGCCCCGACTATGTGGCCCTCGCCGAGTCCTTCGGGGTGCCGGGTGTCCGTACGACCCCCGAGACCCTGGCGGAGGACCTGGCCAAGGCACTGGCGACGCCGGGCCCGTCGGTGGTCGTACTCCCGGCGGTGCTGCGGATGTTCGCGCCGACACATCTCGGCTAGGTCAGTCCAGACGGTAGATCGTGGACTGGTTGGAAGAAGAGGAAGAAGAGGAAGAAGGGGACGACTTCGACGTCGAGGAAGTTGCGTTCTTGCTGTACGCGCTCTCCTTCACCAGCGTCCCGTGCTTCTTCACCCAGTTCGACACCTCGGTGCTGAGGCTGTTGCCGCCGCCGGGGCCGCCGCCCATGCCACCACCGCCGAGCTGGATGTAGTGCAACTCGCCCTTCTTCACCAGTTCCTCCAGCTTGGCGACGGTCATCGCCTGGTCGGTGCCGGTGAAGCCCCACATGGAGATGACCGGCACCCTGGCGCTCAGCTCGATCTGAGCCGCGCTCTGCGAGTTGGACACCGCGAGCAGCCAGGTGGCTCCGTCCTGGTGCTTCTTCAGGTACGCGATCAGCTCGCTGTTCACGCCGCCCATGCCGCCACGCATGCCGCCGCGCATGCCACCGCCCATGCCGACTGCCATACGGCCGCCCATGCGTCCGGAGCTGCCGTTCGGAGTGCCGGTCTCGCCGCTTCCGCCGGTGACGCCCGGGGCCGTACCGCCCGACGCGCCCTGGCCGCCGGGGAGTTCACCGTTCTGCGCACCGCCCGGAAAGCCGCCGGCCTGCTGTCCGCCGCCCGGCATCTGTCCACCGGACGCACCGCCCAAGGCGCCTCCCGGTGCCGTCCCGCCGCCGGGGAAGCCGCTCCGGTCACCGCCGGGTCCGCCGCCGAAGCCGCCTCCCGTCGAGGGACCGGCCGTCGGGTTCACGCCGCTCATCCCGCCGCCCGAACCGGACGGCACCGACCAGGCGTACGCCGCCGGGCCCGCGAGCGTGGCGACGGCCGCCGCCGCCACGGAGGCCGCGAACAGCCGTACGCGGCTGCCGGAGCGGAAGACGAACAGGCCGACGATCGCGGCCGCCATCACCACACCGACGGCCGGCCACAGCCAGGTGTTCCAGCCGGAGGCCCGGCGGAGGAGGACGGCGGCCCAGACCGCCGTGACGGCGAGGCCGGCCGGCAGCACCCAGGCCCAGCGCTTGTCGGCGCGGAACGCGCGCAGCAGCAGGACGCCGCCGCCTCCGCACAGCGCCGCGATGCCGGGCGCGAGCGCGGTGGTGTAGTACGGGTGCATCGTGCCCTCGGCGGTCGCGAAGGTGACGTAGTGCAGGACCGTCCAACCGCCCCAGAGGATGAGCGCGGCCCGGGTGAGGTCGGTACGCGGGGCGCGGCCGCACAGGACCAGGCCGGAGACGAGGGCGACGGCCGCGAACGGGATCAGCCAGGAGATCTGGCCGCCGAGGATGTCGTTGAACATCCGGCCGAGACCCGCGGAGCCGGAGAAGCCGCCACCGCCGCCCCCTCCTCCGCCCCCGTTGCCCTCGCCGCCGAAGATCCGCCCGAGGCCGTTGTAGCCCATGATCAGGTTCCAGGCGGTGCCGTCCGTCGAACCGCCGATGTACGGCCGCTCGGAGGCGGGCACGAGGGACACGGCGACGGCCCACCAGAAGCTGGCGACTGCCAGGACCACGCCGGCGAGCAGCAGGTTCACCATTCGCCGTACGAGCTTCGGGCGCGCCGCGAGCAGGTAGACCGCGAAGACGGCGGGCAGCGCGATATAGCCCGCCAGCATCTTGGTGTTGAAGGCGAGGCCGAAGCACACCGCCGAGCCGAGCAGCGGCGGCAGCGTGCCGCCCCGCGTGGCGCGCAGGGCGAGCGCCGCGCCGCCGACCATCAGCAGGACGAGGATCGTGTCGGGGTTGTTGTCCCGGTTGATGGCCACCGTGATCGGGGTCAGCGCGAGGACGAGCGCGGCCACGGCGGCCGCCGCGTGCCCGAAGGACCGCTTCACGGAGGAGTGCAGGATCCAGATCGCGCCGAGCCCGGCCGCGACCTCGGGCAGCATCATCTGCCAGGTCCCGAAGCCGAAGATCCGGCACGACAGGCTCATCACCATGTTGGCGAACGGCGGTTTGTCGACGGTGAGGAAGTTCCCGGCGTCGAGCGAGCCGAAGAACCAGGCCTTCCAGTTCTGCGTGCCGCTGTAGATGGCCGCGCTGTAGAAGCTGTTGAGGCTGTTGCCCGACAGGTTCCAGCAGTACAGCACCGCCGCCAGGAGCATGATCGCGATCAGCGCGGGGAGCGACCAGCGAGGTGCCGTGCCCGGTGCCGTGGCCGCAGGGCGCGGGTCGGGGCTCACGGTTGTCGTGTGGGGGAGGGGATCGGTGGCAGATGTCACGGGCGCAGCCTGCACGGCGTGTGTAGGTGGCCGCTGTGGCGCACCTGGCGCTTGGCTGTGAAGACTCACAGGGGGTGGAGGCTCAACAGGTGGGCCACCATGCCTGACTGGCTCATGGGGGCCATGTCAGCCGTCCGCGTCCAGCGGGAGGGTCAGGACGGCCTGGGCACCGCCGTCGGGGGCGTTGGTGAAGGTCAGCCGGGCTTTGACGAGGTGGGCGTGGCCTTGGGCGATGGTGAGGCCCAGGCCGCTGCCCTTACCGCGTTCGGGTGCGCCGGTGCGGAAGGGACGGGGCCCTTCGGCGAGCAGGCCGGGCGGGTATCCGGGGCCGTGGTCCCGGACGGTGACGGTGCCCTTGTCGAGAGTGACGGTGACCGGGGGTAGGCCGTGCCGGTGGGCGTTGGCCAGGAGATTGGCGACGATCCGTTCCAGGCGGCGGGGTTCGGTCAGTACGGCGGCGTCGTCCACCACGTCGAGGCGGGCGGGGAGCGCGGTGGAGGCGATGGCCCGCTGGAGCACCTCGGTGAGGTGGTGGGCTTCGAGCTGGGCGGTGTCGACCTCGGCGTCCAGCCGGGAGACTTCGAGCAGGTCCTCGATCAGATCGCACAGCGCCTCGGCCCGGTCGCGTACGAGGTCGGCCTCGTGGGAGTCGGGCAGGATCTCGGCTGCCGCAAGCAGGCCGGCGGCGGGTGTGCGCAGCTCATGGGTGACGTCGGCGGCGAACCGCTGCTCGGCACGGAGCCGGTCCTGGAGAGCCGCGGCCATCTGGTCGACGGACGCGGCGAG
The DNA here is from genome assembly GCF_000497445.1 of Streptomyces roseochromogenus subsp. oscitans DS 12.976. Taxonomy (NCBI): domain Bacteria; kingdom Bacillati; phylum Actinomycetota; class Actinomycetes; order Kitasatosporales; family Streptomycetaceae; genus Streptomyces; species Streptomyces roseochromogenus. Next base: position 6,275,219 of record NZ_CM002285.1, read on the forward strand.
TTCGGTCAGTTCGCGGGAGCCGCGGATGCGTCCGATACGGGCGTCGAGGCGGCCGTCGGCGATCGTGCGCGCGGTCTCCGAGACCCTGCGCACCCGGGCGCTGAGCGGCTTGGCGAGCAGGAGGCCGACTAGGGAGATGACGGTGGCGCTGCCTGCGGCCAGCGCGATGGTGGTGCGGGCGAAGCGGTCGTCTGCATCGCGCTCCAGGCTGTAGTCGCTGCGTACGGACAGGGTGCGCGAGCCGATGCCGGCCGCCGCCCACAGGACGGGGCCGCCGGGGCCGTTGACGAGCTGGGTGGCCAGACGGCCGCCGGTCACGTGCCGGGCGAGTTCGGGCGGCAGCTCCGGGGCGTCCAGAGCGACGTAGTCGCCAGTGACGGCCGAGGTCTGCGCATAGGTGTCGAGCGCCACTTCCAGGCGGCCGAGGACGATGCTGCGGTTGAGGTCCAGACGCTGGTCGGAGGCGGTCACCGTAGTGAGCGCACCCAGTGCGGCGGCCAGCACACAGGCCACGACGGCGATGAGCGCGGCAACCCGCCAGTGCAGGCTGCCGCCGGACTTCGCGCCGGCGCCGGATTCCGTGCCGCCGGACTTCGTGCGGCGGCGGCCCGTCGTACGTACGGAGCCGGTGGGCAGGTCGGAAGGGGGTGGGCCGGCGGGCATGTCGGGATCAGCCGACGATCTTGTAGCCGAAGCCCCGGACGGTCACGATGCGCTCGTGCCCGATCTTGGCGCGCAGCCGCTGGACATGGACGTCGACCACGCGGGTGTCGCCGCCCCAGGCGTAGTCCCAGACCTCCTTGAGCAGGGTCTCCCGGCTGAGCACCCTGCCCGGGGCCGAGGTCAGCTCAAGGAGCAGGCGCAGCTCCGTCGGGGTGATCGGCAGCAGTTCCCCGGCGATGCGCACCTCCATCGAGTCGGCGTCCAGCTCCAGGTCGCCGACGCGGCGGATGTCCCGCGGCGGCGCCGATGCGGGTTTCGGTTCCGGGGCGGTACCGGCCGGAGCGGTCAGGCTGGCCCGGCGCATCAGGGCCCGCAGCCGGGCGGCCAGCACATTGGCGCGGAATGGTTTGGTGACGTAGTCGTCGGCGCCGGCCTCCAGGCCCGCGATGACGTCGATGTCGTCGCCCCGTGCCGAGATCATCAGCACGGGGACGGTGCTCTGCTCGCGGATGGAGCGGGTCAGGCTCACCCCGTCCAGTTCCGGCAGCATCACATCGGTGACCACCGCGTCCGGTGCCTCGGCCTTGAAACAGGCCAGGGCCGAGGCGCCGTCGGCGACGGAGGCGACGTCGAAGCCGAGACGGTTGAGGGAGACCGTGGTGGCCTCGCGGATCACGTCGTCGTCCTCGACGACCAGGACGCGCGGTGCGGACTCCTGGGCGGGGGACGGTGCCGGGGGCGTGGTCATGGCGTGTCGGACGCTGCTTTCGGGGAGAGAGCGGACGGCTTCTGGGACGCGGGCGAGGGATTCTCCGGGGGCTGCGTACCGGACGTGGGGGTGGTCACGGTGGAGTGCAGCTCCAGCTGGCGCAGTTCCGGGTTCCAGCGGTAGCGGTCGGTGGTGACCTGGCGGATGCTGCCGGGCCGGTCCGGTTCGTGGGTCGTGCGGATGACGAGGTCCGGCCCCTGGAGGTCCACCTGGGTCGTCTCCTGCATGGCCAGGCCCAGGATCTGGTAGACACGGCTCTTGTCCGACCAGTAGACGCGCAGCTCAGCGGGAAGCCGCGGGCCCGCCTCACCGACCGGCTGCAGGCGGGGGTCGGGGTCGATGAGCACGAGGAGCTCCGGTCTGCCGTCCCCGGTGATGTCCCGCAGTTCGGGGCGGCGCAGCCCGCACCCGGAGCCGGGCTTGCAGTCCTGAACGGACTGCCTCGGCGTGCCCTCCAGGTTCGGGTCCTTCGCGATCACCTTCCGGGCGTCCACGCTCCGCAGGTCGCCGCCCGGCGGCAGCGTCAGATCCGGCAGGGGGGTGGGCTCGTACGGGATCATCGAGGGCGGTGGGGAGGCGGGCGGAGGCGGGGTGACGTTCCACAGCGTCACCGGCAGCGGCGGTGTACTGGCCCTCGCTCCGGCGTCCACCACCGAGGTGGACTTCCCGCAGCCCGCCAGGAGAACAGCGGCGAGTGCCGCCCCGACCGCCACGGGGAGCTTGCAGAGGCTCATACGGTGATTCCTTGCCGTGTTCTCCGTGAATGGGACGGTCTTCACCTTCGTTCCCCCATTCGGCACTCGCGTCGCTCTCGCGTCACAGCCGGCCGGACGTTCCGTAACACTTGTGCAACGTCAGACGAGGGTGGCGTAGAGGATGATGTTGTCGGTGCGGTGGCCGTCCTGGATCGGGCCGCCGCAGGTGAGCAGGCGCAGCTCGGGGCCTGTGGTGTCGCCGTACACCTTGTTGGTGGGGAACGCCTTCTTGTCGACCTGCTGGATCTCGCGGATCTTGAAGGTGGCGGTGCTGCCGTCCGCGCGGCCGACCTTGATGACGTCGCCGATCTTGACGTTCTTGATGTTCTTCATCAGTGCCGGGCCCTTGGCGGTGTCGTAGTGGGCCACGAGCACGGCCGGGCCCTTCTCGCCAGGGGTGACGCCCCCGGTGTACCAGCCGGCCTGGTCCGCCTTGGCGACCGGAGGTACGCCCAGTTCGCCCGTGCTGTCCACGGCCAGCGGCAGTACCGGACCGGCGTCGACGCCCGCTGAGGGGATCTGGAGGCGGGTGGGCTTGGACGCCTTCATCGGCGTTGCCGCCTTGGCCGGGGCCGGCACGGCGCTGTTGGAGACCTTCGCATCGGGGGCGGGCCGGTCACCGCTGCCGCAGGCCGCAAGGCCACCGCTGAGGGCGAGCGCGAGTGTACTGGCGGCGGCGATGCGGCCGAGACGAGGTGAGGCGAGGGGACGGGGACGCACGAGGACTCCAACGACGTGAAAGGGGTGCCTGGGAGAAAAGGAGGGACAGGGAGGGGCAGGGAGGGATGACGTCGCGAGTGGCAGGACGATCCGGTGCCGGGGCGGCCGGTGATCGCAAGAGAGATCCGGCTCGCCCCCGGCACCGGAAGCGCCTGAGACCGACAGGCCGGTCAGATGCGGGAGTCGGCCTTGCGGCGACGCAGCACGGCGAAGCCCAGCCCCGCGGCGGCCGCGGCGGCGCCGCCGCCCGCCATCAGCAGGGTGCCGTCGCCCTGCTGGACGTCCTCGGCACCGGCCTTGACCCCGCCCTTCGGGACGGTCCGGCCCTGACCCTTGCTACCGCTGCCCTTACCCTTGTCGGCCTTGCCGGACGTCGGCTCGGCCGGGAACTCCAGCCGCAGGCTGTCCTTGCCCTTCGTGGCCTCCACCCACGGCCCCTCCTTGCCGGTGGCGGGGATCATCAGGGTGAACTCCACGCCGGTCTTCGAGACGAGCGACTGCTCGGCAGGGGCCGGGAATCCGAGGTGGCCCTCGGCGCCGCCGCCCGTGAGCTTGGCACTGGGCGAGCCGTCAGGCGTCCAGGACAGCTGGGCCTTGTCGCCGGAGCTCAGCGTGTAGGTGATGACGCCCTTGCCGGACACCTTCTTCGTGATCTTCAGGGCCTCCGCGGACGTGCCGGGCTTGCTCTCCGGCTTCTGCGACGGCACCGACGGCGCGGGCTTCTCGGTGGGCTTGTCGGCCGGGTAGGAGGGGGCACCGGACTCGGGCTTGTCCGGCACGCTCGGCGCGGGCTTGTCCGCCGGGTAGGAGGGGGCACCGGACGAGTCGGTCACCGGCGCGACCGGGCTGTCGGCGAACGCGGCCGCGGCGGGCAGGAGCAGGGCAGAGCCGACGAGGGCCGCCGTCGCCGTGGTACGAGCGAGGTTACGTCGGTGGAGGATGGCCACGGGAGAATCCTTTGCGCGTTGTCTGATAGAGGCGCCTTGTCCGGTCTTGTCGGTCAAGGCATAGATGAAGCTATGCGCGCTGGATCTCGGCGGTTCGGCGGGTTTGTAACAGAATGCGCTCACGGGCTGCGCAAAAGCCCATCACAAGGCCGTGGGTATTGGCCGGAGGGTCCCTGTATTTCAACGCAACAATAATGACGAGTAGTTGTGCCCGAGGGTACTCAGACGACGAACTCCCTGTTCTTGACGGCTGTGACGAACGCCGACCAGTCGGTGGCGGAGAAGACCAGCGCCGGGCCCTGCGGAACCTTGGAGTCGCGGACGGGAACGCCCGAGGGGTGGCCGTCGAGGACTTCGAGGCAGCTGCCCCCTTCGTTGCCGCTGTAGGAGGACTTACGCCAACCAGCCAGCGTGGATGCGTCCGAGATGGTGTGTTCAGTCACGGTATCCGTAGTCCTTCGCTATCGCCCTCATCAGGGCGAGTGACTCCTTGAGTGGCATCGCGTCGCCTAGCGCCAGATCGTAGGTGGCCTCAAGGCGACGGACCGAGGCGGGGCAGTCGTGGATCTTGCCCATGTGCAGGCCCTCGCCGTATGCCACCGGCGGCTGGTCCTCGAAGTCCATCAGGGTCAGCATGCCTTGCATGAGCGGGTGGCATCCGAGGGCGTAGGGCAGCATGTAGACGCGCACGCGCTGCTTCTCGGCGAGGTGCACGAGGTGCATGATCTGTTCCGCCATGACCTGAGGCCCGCCCACGACGCGCCGCAGCACCGTCTCGTCAAGCAGCGCCCACACCACGGGAGTCACCGGATTGTCGAGGAGCTTTGTGCGCTCAAGCCGTGTGACGACGAGCTTTTCAAGCTCCTCTCCGCTCGTCGGAGGGAACCCTACACTCAGAACAGCACGCGCATACGCCTCCGTCTGCAGGATGCCCGGCACGAACGAGAGCCCGAACTCCCGGATTATCACCGCCTGTTGTTCAAGCAGCCGCGCCGCCTCGAAGTAGTCGGCGACTGCCACGTCCTGCTCTGGCCGGAAACTGCTCAGCACATCCGTGTTCAGAGCCTTGTCCAGCCGCTTCGCGTCCTCCTTCGACGGCACCCTCCGCCCCGCCTCGATGTGCGCGATGTGCGTGCGGGTCATGAACGCCATCTCGGCCAGCTGCTGTTGCGTCAGTCCCGCCGCCTCGCGCCGCTGCCTGAGCCAGTCACCGTACGTGGTGCCCATGGCCAACTCCCTTGCGATACATGCCTGGTCGCAACTGAATCCTCGGGCGAGCCTAGCCCCACCCGTCTCACTCTGTGAGTGGATCGCTACAGAACGCGAAACCTGGCGGGGCGCACAACTCTTGGCCGCACCGGCACGTCAAGCAGACGGCGCAGGGATGCGCCCACGCGACGTTCCAAGAGGGGGAACTGCATGGCCTACCGCATATCCCGGCGTGCCAAAGTGCTGGCGGCAGCCGTCGGCGCCGGGGCGCTCATACCCGCCGTCACCGCCGCCACCCCGGCCGCCGCGGCCACACCCACCGTCAGCTGTACGTCGGCCAAGGCAGGCCTCGCCGCCAAGTTGCAGCAGGACATCACGGCCGCTCTCGCGGGCCGCAAGGGCACCGTCGCCCTCGGCCTGTACGACCGCGGTACCGGCACCACCTGCACGCTGCGCGCCACCAGCTCCTACGACTCGGCGAGCACCGTCAAGGTCACCGTGCTCGCGACGCTGCTGTGGGACGCGAAGAAGCACAACCGCTATCTGACGGACACCGAGGCCTCGCTCGCCAAGGCCATGATCACCAAGTCGGACAACGACGCGACGACCAAGCTGTGGAAGCAGCTCGGCATGACGAAGATCAACGGCTTCCTGGCCGCCGCCGGCATGACGAAGACCGTGCCGGGCGCGAACGGCTACTGGGGCCTGACCCAGGAGAACGTCACCGACGAGCAGAAGCTGCTCCAGCTCGTCACGGCCAAGAACAGCGTACTGAGCGACAACTCGCGTGCCTACATCCTGAAATTGATGGGCCAGGTCGTCTCGGCGCAGCGCTGGGGCACCCCGGCCGGCGCGCCGTCCACTGTCTCCGTGCACGTCAAGAACGGCTGGCTGCAGCGCTCGGCGCACGGCTGGCGGGTGCACAGCCTGGGCACCTTCGACGGCACCGGCCACGACTACATGATGTCGGTGCTCTCGCAGGACAACAGCACCATGGACTACGGCGTCACCACCATCCAGAACGTCGCCAAGGCCATCCACAAGGGCCTCGTGCCGGCCACGTCGACCACCACGGTCTACGTCCCGACGAGCAAGCCGAGCGAGGCCTTCGTGGCGGTGCCGCCGGGCGGCTGACTCCGGACCGCCGGACAATCGCACCCGGCATTTGTTGCGGCGGGATGAAATCCGGGCCCGCCGGCGTTGGTGCCTTCCGGCAGGCGAGCTGAACAGGGAGGCACCGGCGTGGCAGCGCAACGGGGATGGGCACGGAGACTGGCGGGGTACGCCTGGCGCTACCCCAAGGACGTGATCCTCGCCCTCGGCTCCTCGCTCGCGGGTATGGCCGTCATGGCCGTCGTACCGCTGATCACCAAGGTGATCATCGACGACGTGATCGGGAACCACACCCGGTCCATGGCCCCCTGGGCCGGCGCGCTGATCGGCGCGGCCGTCCTCGTCTACGTCCTCACCTACATCCGCCGCTACTACGGCGGCCGCCTCGCCCTCGATGTCCAGCACGACCTGCGGACCGAGATGTACGGCACGATCACCCGTCTCGACGGCCGCCGTCAGGACGAGCTGTCCACGGGGCAGGTCGTCGGCCGGGCCACCAGTGACCTCCAGCTGATCCAGGGCCTGCTCTTCATGCTCCCGATGACCATCGGGAACGTCCTGCTCTTCCTGATGTCCCTGATGATCATGGCGTGGCTGTCGCTGCCGCTGACCCTGGTCGCCCTCGCCGTGGCGCCCGCGCTCGCCTGGATAGCCAAGCGCAGCCGCAGCAAGCTGCACCCCGCCACCTGGTACGCCCAGGCGCAGGCCGCCGCCGTCGCCGGCGTGGTCGACGGCGCCGTCAGCGGGGTACGCGTGGTGAAGGGCTTCGGGCAGGAGGAGCAGGAGACCGGCAAGCTCCGGGAGGTCGGGCGCAAGCTCTTCGCGGGACGGCTGCGCACCATACGGCTGAACAGCACGTACACCCCCGCCCTGCAGGCCGTCCCGGCCCTCGGCCAGGTCGCCATGCTGGCGCTCGGCGGCTGGCTGGCCGTGCGCGGGCACATCACGCTCGGCACCTTCGTCGCCTTCTCCAGCTATCTCGCCCAGCTGGTCGGACCGGTCCGCATGCTCGCGATGGTCCTCACCGTCGGCCAGCAGGCCCGGGCCGGCACCGAGCGCGTCCTGGAGCTGATCGACACCGAGCCGACGCTCCAGGAGGGCACCAAGACCCTCCCCGCCGACGCGCCCGCGACCGTCGAGTTCGACGACGTGTCCTTCGGCTACGACAGCGGATCCAAGGTCCTCGACGGACTGACCTTCGAGATACGCCCCGGCGAGACCCTCGCCGTCGTCGGCTCCTCCGGATCCGGCAAGTCCACCCTCTCCCTGCTGCTCCCGCGCTTCTACGACGTCACCCACGGCGCCGTCCTGATCGGCGGCCACGACGTGCGCGAGCTGACCCTGGACTCGCTCCGGGCCGCGATCGGGCTCGTCCCCGAGGACTCGTTCCTCTTCTCGGACACCGTCCGCTCCAACATCGCCTACGGCCACCCGGACGCCACGCAGGAGGAGATCGAGGCCGCCGCCCGCGCCGCCCAGGCGGACCGTTTCATCAGCGAGCTTCCCCAGGGGTACGACACCAAGGTCGGCGAGCAGGGCCTGACCCTCTCCGGCGGCCAGCGCCAGCGCATCGCGCTCGCCCGCGCCCTGCTCACCGACCCCCGGCTCCTCGTCCTGGACGACGCCACCTCGGCCGTGGACGCCCGGGTCGAGCACGAGATCCACGAGGCGCTGAAGCAGGTGATGGAGGGCCGTACGACCCTGCTCATCGCGCACCGCCGCTCCACCCTCAACCTCGCCGACCGCATCGCGGTCCTCGACGGCGGCCGGCTCGCGGACCTCGGCACCCACGAGGAACTCCAGCAGCGGTCCGCCCTCTACCGCCGTCTGCTCACCGACCCGGACGAACTGGGCGGGGTCTCCCCGGGGCACGCCGAGCCCGCCGTACCGCGGGAGGACACCTCTGTCCGCGAGGAGCTGGACGCCGAGTTCGACGCCGAGCGGGGCGTGACCCCCCGGCTGTGGACGGGCGACCGGGAGCCGAAGAACGCCGAGGACACAGCGCTCGCCGGCACCCCGGCCACCCCGGAGCTGCTCGCCAAGGTGGCGGCGCTGCCCCCGGCCGTCGACACCCCGGACATAGACGAGGCCCGAGCGGTCGGGCGCGAGGACTCCTACGGTCTGCGCCGCCTGCTGCGCGGCTTCGGCCCGCCCCTCCTGCTCAGCCTGCTGCTGGTCGCCGTGGACGCGGGCGCGGGCCTGCTGCTGCCGGTGCTGATCCGGCACGGCATCGACGCGGGCGTCACCAAGATGGCCCTCGGCGCCGTGTGGGCGGCCTCGCTGCTCGGTCTGCTGACCGTCGTCGTCCAGTGGGTCGCGCAGATCGGCGAGACCCGGATGACCGGCCGTACCGGTGAGCGGGTGCTCTATGCGCTACGGCTGAAGATCTTCGCCCAGCTCCAGCGGCTGGGGCTCGACTACTACGAGCGCGAGCTGACCGGCCGGATCATGACCCGGATGACGACCGACGTGGACGCGCTGTCCACGTTCCTGCAGACCGGGCTGGTCACCGCGTTCGTGTCGGTCGTCACCTTCTTCGGCATCATGGCCGCCCTGCTGGTGATCGACATCCAGCTCGCCCTCGTCGTCTTCACGACGCTGCCCCCGCTGATCGTCGCGACCTTCTTCTTCCGCCGGGCGAGCGTGAAGGCGTACGAACTCGCCCGCGAACGCGTGTCGACGGTCAACGCGGACTTGCAGGAGTCGGTCGCCGGGCTGCGGATCGTGCAGGCCTTCCGGCGCGAGCGGGACGGCGGGCGGCGGTTCGCCGAGCGCAGCGACAGCTACCGGCACGCCCGGATCCGCGGCCAGTGGCTGATATCGGTCTACTTCCCGTTCGTGCAGCTCCTGTCGTCCGTCGCGGCGGCCTCCGTGCTGATCGCGGGCGCGCACCGGGTGGAGGCGGCGACCCTGACCACGGGCGCCCTGGTCGCCTACCTCCTCTACATCGACCTGTTCTTCGCCCCGGTCCAGCAGCTGTCCCAGGTCTTCGACGGCTACCAGCAGGCGACGGTCTCGCTGGGCCGCATCCAGGAGCTGCTGCGCGAGCCGACCTCCACGAAGTCCGCGGACGAGCCGCTGGAGGTGCTCTCGCTGCGCGGTGACATCGCCTTCGAGGACGTGCGTTTCGCGTACGGGACCGACGAAGAGGCGCTCACCGGCATCGACCTGACGATCCCCGCCGGGCAGACGGTGGCCTTCGTCGGCGAGACGGGCGCCGGCAAGTCCACGCTGGTCAAGCTGGTGGCCCGGTTCTACGACCCCACCGGCGGCCGGGTCACGGTCGACGGCACGGATCTGCGCGCCCTGGACCTGACCTCGTACCGGCACCGCCTCGGGGTGGTCCCGCAGGAGGCCTACCTCTTCCCGGGCACGGTCCGGGACGCCATCGCCTACGGCCGCCCCGAGGCCACCGACGCCGAGGTGGAGGCGGCGGCGCGGGCGGTGGGCGCGCACGAGATGATCGCCACCCTCGACGGCGGCTATCTGCACGAGGTCGCCGAGCGCGGCCGGAACCTCTCGGCCGGCCAGCGTCAGCTGATCGCCCTGGCCCGCGCCGAGCTGGTCGACCCGGACATACTCCTGCTGGACGAGGCCACGGCGGCCCTGGACCTGGCCACGGAGGCACAGGTCAACCAGGCAACCGACCGCCTGGCGGGCCGTCGTACGACGCTGGTGGTCGCCCATCGCCTCACCACGGCGGCCCGCGCGGACCGGGTGGTCGTGATGGACCACGGCGGGGTCGCCGAGGACGGCACCCACGACGAACTCCTGGCCCGCGACGGCCGGTACGCCGAACTGTGGCGCACCTTCGTCGGCCGCCCCGAACCGGAGGAGCCGGTCACCGCGACCCGCTGACTCGTATCGCTGACGGCCGTGCAACCATCCGACATACGTCGTGCGTCCGTACAGCAGTACGGAAATCGGGGGACAGGTTCATGGCTGGGGGAGGACAACAGTGGACAGTGGTGCGATAGGCCGGCGCCTGGCGCTGGGAGCGGCCGTGCTGGCCGCGGCCGGGACGCTCGGCCTGGTGACATCCGGCGCCGCCCAGGCGGCCGCGGCCGACGGCTGCGCCGGCCGTCAGGTGCGGGCCCTGCCGTTCAGTACCGGGGTCACCCAGATCTACAACGACAACGGCTACATCTGCGCCATCACCGTGGCCCGGCATCCCGGCACCACCCAGACGATGTCCGTCAGTGTCCAGGCCCGCGGCGGCCGGCCAGTGGTCGACCAGGGCAGCTACAGGCACCACGCGGGCCCGATCACCGTCCACGCCGGCCACCGCTGCGTGTGGATCAGAGGTTCGGTGGGCTCGGGGTCGGTCAGCTCGGGCTGGATACTGTGCTGACGGTCTGCTGACAGCCCGCCGGGCCGGGGTGCGGGGGTGCCGGGGCGAATCTCGACCCGGTCGGAGCCGGTCGCCCCGGCAGTGGACCTCGGCCTCGGGGCGGCGGGAACCGGCCCGGTCCCTTGCCCGTCAAAGCGCCGGGTTGCCGGACGAGTCTCCGTGGTGCGGTGTCGGCCTGCACGCCTGGCAGTGAGCGCCGACTCACCCTCTCCGCCGCATCCGGCCGGCAGCCCGCCGCCATCGGCGCGCCCCCCTCAATGCGCCGATGGCGGCCCCTCTTCCGGTTACTGTGCTTTCCCTTGACGGAAAGAAACCTCCCGGATATTGGTGACCCCTCGGAAGTTTCCTTCAGCGGTTCTCCTCTGGAAGGAGCGCACGTGCCCGACACCGGCAGACCGTCCAGACGCGCCGTCCTCGCCGCCACCGCGGGCCTCACCGCCGCGCTGACCGTACCGGCCACCGCCCACGCCGCCGTACCCCCCGACCCCCGCCGGCTGCGCGCCCTGATCTCCGGCATGACGCTGGAGGAGAAGGTCGGCCAGCTCTTCGTGATGCGGGTCTACGGCCACTCCGCCACCGCCCCCGACCAGGCCGACATCGACGCCAACCTCAAGGAGCTCGGCGTCCGCACGGCCGCCGAGCTGATCGCGAAGTACCGCGTCGGCGGCGTCATCTACTTCACCTGGGCCCACAACACCCGTGACCCGCACCAGATCGCGGACCTCTCCGACGGCATCCAGAGGGCCTCCCTGGACCAGCCGCGCGGTCTGCCGGTGCTCATCTCCACCGACCAGGAGCACGGCGCGGTCTGCCGGGTCGGCAAGCCCGCCACCCTCTTCCCCGGCGCCATGGCCGTCGGCGCCGCCGGCTCCCGCGCCGACGCGCACACCCTCGGCCGGATCTCCGGCGCCGAACTGCGCGCCATGGGCATCAACCAGGACTACTCCCCGGACGCCGACGTCAACGTCAACCCGGCCAACCCCATCATCGGCGTACGGTCGTTCGGCGCCGACCCGGACGCCGTCGGCGCGCTGGTGGCCGCCGAGGTGCGGGGCTACCAGGCGTCCCGGGTCGCGGCGACCGCCAAGCACTTCCCGGGCCACGGCGACACCGCCGTCGACAGCCACACCGGCTTCCCGGTCATCACCCACAGCCGGGACCTGTGGGAGAAGCTGGACGCCGTCCCCTTCCGGGCGGCGATCGCCGCGGGCATCGACTCGATCATGACCGCGCACATCCAGTTCCCGGCCCTGGACGACTCCGGCGACCCGGCCACCCTCTCCCACCCCATCCTCACCGGCATCCTGCGCGGCGAACTCGGCTACGACGGCGTCGTCATCACCGACTCCCTGGGCATGCAGGGCGTCCGCACCAAGTACGGCGACGACCGCGTGCCGGTGCTCGCGCTGAAGGCCGGGGTCGACCAGCTGCTCAACCCGCCCTCGATCGACGTGGCCTGGCACGCCGTACTGAAGGCCGTACAGGACGGTGAGCTGACCGAGTCCCGCCTTGACGAATCGATCCTGCGCATCCTGCGTCTCAAGGCCCGGCTCGGACTCTTCGACCCACCGCACACCAGCCGGGCGGGCATCGAGCGCACCGTGGGCACCGAGGCGCATCTGGCCGCCGCCGACCGGATCGCCGAGCGCACCACGACCCTGCTGGTCAACGAGGACCACACCCTTCCCTTCGATACCCGCACCGAGCGCCGGATCCTGGTCGTCGGCGCCGACCCGGACTCCCCCACCGGCACCACCGGCCCGCCCACCGGCGTGCTGGCCGCCGCCCTCACCGAGCTGGGCTTCAGCGCCACCGCCCTGTCCACGGGCACCGCGCCCTCCGCCGCGGCCATCGCCCAGGCGGTCACGGCCGCGCAGGACGCGGACGCGGTGGTCGTGGCGACGTACAACGTGACGGCGGGCAACGCACAGCGGACGCTGGTGACACAACTGCGGGCCATGGGCAGGCCCTTGGCGGCCCTCGCCCTCCGTAACCCCTACGACGTGGCCCAATACCCCTCGGTCAAGGGCTGCTTGGCGTCCTACGGCTGGACGGACGTCGAAGTGCGCGCCGCCGCCCGGGTGATCGCCGGACGCGTGGCGCCGCGCGGAAAGCTGCCGGTGCCGGTCCAGCGGGCCGACGACCCCGCGCAGGTGCTGTACCCGATCGGGCACGGGCTGACGTATTAGACGTATCAGCCGTACGTCACCTATCCGATACCCACCCGGCGTAATACCCCCAATGGTCGGAAACCCTCCCGTACGGCTGGCGCCGCCGTGTCGCCAAGGGCCACGCTGGAGCGGGGTGTCAGGGGGTATGGCGATGCGTGGGAAAGGTGCCGTCGGAGCCGTGTGCCTCGCGTGCCTGCTGCCGGCGGCCCTGCTGACCGGCTGCCGGGGCGGGGCGGGCGCCCCCGTCGGCGACGCCCGCCCCACCCCGGCCACGACCGGCGGCTACGGCGCCGAGTTCCTCGCGGTCGGCGAGTGCAGCTCCTTCGGCACGACCAGCTTCACCGAGGTGCCCTGCACCAGCGAGCGGGCGGCGGCCAGGGTCGTCGCCCGCTACGACGGCGCGGTCACCGACGGCCCCCTGTGCCCGGCGACGACCGACTTCGTGCTGCACATCGGCGCCCAGACCGCGATCGCCCCGGGCTACGCCTGTATGCGCAACCTGGAGCCCCCGCACCCCGGCGACCCCGGCGGCGGGGGCGGCCCGCGCACGATCCCGGGCGACTGCGTCTACACCTCAGGTGAGGGCCAGGTCCGCGAGACCCCGTGCGACGGCTCGGGCGCCCAGCGGCCCCAGTACCGGATCACCAAGGCGGCGCCGACGCGCGACGACTGCCCCGCGTCGACGACGCTGTACGTCCAGCTGGGCGGGAGCGATCCGGTGGGTTGCGCAAGCCGGGTGTGAGTTCCTACGGCCTCAGCACAGGCTCGCGCTCAGCATCCCCGGCATCCAGCTTGGCGTCGAAGCGAGCCAGCGGCTCGGCCCGGGCGGCGTCGGCCGGGGAAACTCCCGCCCACTGCAGGATGCGCCCCGTGGCGAAGGAGTTCTGACCCGGCACCAGGCCCGCGACGTTCGCGCCGTGGTTCATACCGGGCGCGGTGAAGACATAGGAGTCACGGGCGCCCGCGCCGAGCCGGAACCGCTCCGAACCCCAGGGGTCGTTCTGGCCGTACACGAACAGCATGTGCGTGGCGTGGTGCCGTACCCACGTGTCCACGTCCCGCATCGCGTGCGGCTGGAAGCGCATCGGGATGGAACGGGGCACGAAGTCGCGCGGCGGCTGATAGCCGTAGCGGATCAACTTCCGCTCGATGTACGGGAAGTGGATGGTCGGCGAGCCCAGCTGGGTGCCGGCCTGGTAGTAGTACGGCTCGAACGGCGCGAGCCCCTGGTCGGTGTAGGCGGAGAAACCGGAGATGGTGTCGACCGATGTCCAGATCGCGTCGTCGCTCGCTGTCGCCGCGTCCGCCGGGACGGTGCCGCAGTCCTTCAGCAGACTGTACTGCCAGAAACCCCACACATAGTCGAGGACGACCGCCTCGTACGCCTTGTCCAGCCCGCCGATGGTGTCGAAGGTGTACCCCTTCTCGGCGGCATACTGCGCATACCGCTTCTCCAGCGGCTCCCGGCGCACCAGCGCCTCCCGCTGGACGGCGTTCAGCCGGTCCCGGCACTCCTTGGTGCCGACCGTGGTGAAGAAGCGGTCGTAGGCCGAGTCCTCGTCGTTGACGACGTCGTTGGGGGCGACGTAGGCGACCACGCCGTCCATGTCGCGCGGGTAGAAACGCTCGTAGTACGTGGCCGTCATGCCGCCCTTGGAGCCGCCGGTGGCGATCCAGTGGCCGCCGTAGATCGGCTTGAGCGCCTCGAACACGCGGTGCTGGTCGCTCGCCGCCTGCCAGATGTCGAGCTTGGACCAGTCGGCGGGGTCGGGGCGGGACGGCGTGAAGAAGCGGTACTCCAGGGAGACCTGGTTGCCGTCCACGATCCGGGTGGGCTCGCTGCGGGACGGGTTCGTGGAGACGTTGTAGCCGCTGGTGTAGAAGACCGTCGGGCGGCTCACGTCCTTGTGCAGCACGGTGATCCGCTGCTGGAAGGTGCCGTGGTCCGGGTGGCGGTGGTCGACCGGCTGGGTGTAGTTCAGGACGAAGTAGCGGTAGCCGGGGTATGGCTTCTCCTGGATCAGGCTCATGCCCGGTATGGCGAGCAGCCGGTCCTTGATGTCGGTGGGCTCGGGCCGGGCGGCGGTGGCCGCTCCCGCCGCTGTACCGCTCAGCGTGCCTATGAGCACCGCGAGCGTCAGCAGCCATCTGAGCGCCTTGCGCATGCGCACTCTCCCCTGTGTGACTGTTGTGAGACACATGTGCGCCGGAAGCTATCGGAGTAACTGGAGTCACACCAGGGGGAGTTGTCGGCAGTGGTCGGGTACCGGTCAGCCGGCCTCCGCCAACTCGGCGGCGGATGTACGAAGTTGCTCACGCACCGCCCTCAGCACCGGATCCCCCTCCGCCCCGGCCCGAACCGCGGCGAACACGTTCCGGGACGGCGGTTCGCCCGCCGCCGGCCGCACGGCGAGGCGGCGCCGGGCGTACAGCGGCCGGACCAGGCGCGGCACCAGCGCCACCCCGGCGCCCGCCTCCACCAGGGCGATCAGGGCGCCCCAGTCGTTCACCGGGTGGCGGATGTCCGGGGTGAAGCCCGCCGCCGCGCACACCGCGCGGGCCGCCGCGCCACAGCAGCTCTCGGCCGCGCCCACGATCCAGGGAGCGGCGGCCAGTTCGCGCAGCGGGACGCGGTCGCGGGCGGCCAGCGGATGGTCCTCCGGCACCGCCACATCGAGGATGTCCGTCAGCAGATCGGTACGGGAGTAGCGGCGGTCGGTGTGCGGCGGGGCCGCCGCGAAGTCGACGGCCACCACCACGTCCAGCCGGCCCGCGTCGAGCGCCGTGAACACATCCGGAGGCTCGGCCTCCACCACGTCCACCCGGACATGCGGAAGCCGCTCGGCCAGCGCGCGCAGGGCCGGCGGGACCAGTCCGAGGATGCCGCTGCCGAAGCAGCCGATCGTGACCTGCCCCCGCCCGCCCGACCCGTACGCCGCCAGGTCGGCCCGTGCGCGCTCCAGCCGGGCGGCGATGGCCTCGGCGTGGCCGAGCAGGATCCGGGCCTGCCCGGTCAGCCGTACGCCCCGCCCCTCGCGTTCGGTCAGCGGCGCTCCGAACTCCCGGGCCAGCGCCGCGATCTGCTGGGACACCGCCGACGGGGTCAGATGCAGGGCCTCGGCGGTACGGGCCAGACTGCCCCGGCGCTCCAGCTCACGCAGCACGGTGAGCCGCCGCAGGTCCATGGTGAAGGTTCCGCTTACCTGTTCCACGCGGAAACATTAACTGGACCGCAGCAGTGAACTCGGCCAGCATCGCACCCATGACCACGCACGCGTACCTCATCCTCCACGGCTGGCAGAACCACCGCCCCGAGGGTCACTGGCAGCACTGGCTCGCCGACCGGCTCACCGAGCTGGACCACAGGGTCAGCTATCCCCAGCTACCCGACCCGGACGACCCGGAGCTGGAGGTGTGGCTGACCGAACTCACCCGCCACCTGGATGAGTTGAACGGATCCGGCTCGGGGGAGCGGGTCGTGATCGCCCACAGCCTGTCCTCGGTGCTGTGGCTGCACGCCGCCGCCCGGGGCATGAAGCAGCTGCGGTACGCGGACCGGGTGCTGCTGGTCGCTCCGCCGTCCCCGGCCACCGTCGCCGGTATCCCGGAGATCTCGGCCTTTGTCCCGGCGGCCCTGAACCCGCCCTTGCCCACCCCCACGCGGCTGGTCGCCGGCGCCGACGACCCCTACTGCCCCGAGGGCGCGGACCGGATCTACGCCGAGCCGCTGGGCATCCCCGCCGACATCCTCCCGACCGCCGCCCACCTGGACCTCGACGCGGGTTACGGCTCCTGGCCGGCGGTCCTGGACTGGTGCCTGCACGCCACGACCCCACTGACGCCACGTCCGGCACCCTGAGCTGCAGCTGGGCGGGGGTGGGGCAGGATTGCCCGCAGCTACGGCACGTTGTAGGCGTGCGGCGGCTGCAGTTCCCTAAGGGGCGCGGGGAACTGCGCGACCAGCCACAACGCACCCCGCACCCGGCGACGACGCATAGCCCCCGACCCCGTAGCCGAACTAGGCCGCCTCGTCCAAAAGCCGCAGCAGATGATCCCGCCCGGCACCGAGCAGCCCCGCAAGCGGCGCAGCCGACGCGTGCCAGCGCTTCTCGTACTCCCAGCACAGCCACCCGTCCCACCCACGCCGGCAGAGCACATCCACGCACTCGGTGAGCGGAAGTACCCCCGAGCCCAGCGGCAGCGGCGTCGTGTCGTCGGCCGAGGCGATGTCCTTGACCTGCACATATCCCAGATGCGGCGCGAGAGCCGCATAGGTGTCGGACGGCTGCTCGCCGCCCAGCCAGGTGTGCATCACATCCCACAGCGCCCCCACCCGCCGGTGCCCGACCGGACCGAGAACCCGGATCGCGGCGGCGCCGGTGGGGTGCGAGTCATGCGTCTCCAGCAGGATCCGGACGCCCAGCGCGGCGGCGTCCTCCGCGGCGGTGCCGAGCCGCCGGGCGGCGACGGCGTCGGACTCCTCGCGGGGACGGTCCGGGTCGGCTCCGGGGAAGACCCGGATGAAGGGGGCGCCCAGGTCGTGGGCGAGCTGGAGGAGATCCCGGATCTCCGTCAGTACAGGAGCGTCCGCCCCGGGCGCGGCGACGCGCGCGTACCCGGCGACGCCCAGCGCCTCGACCCCGGCCTCCTTGAACAGCGCCGCGATCTCGGCGCGTTCGGCGGGGGAGAGGCCGGGATGCACCGGCTCCTCCGGGTGGGCGCGCAGTTCGACGCCGTGGTAGCCGTGCGCGGTCGCGAGCGCCAGGACCTCAGGGACGGGCAGGCCGGGGACACCGAGAGTGGAGAACGCCAGCTTCATGGCCCGGACCCTACTCGCCCTGCTCGTCACGCGCGCTGCTTGTCACTCGCCCGATCCATGCAGATCCAGCCGCCAGTCCTGCCCCACGAGATCCTTGCCGAAGGAGCGGTGCGGTTTCTCGGCGACGAGCACGAAGCCGTGCCGCTGGTAGATACGGCGGGCACCGCTCAGCACATCGTTGGTCCACAGCACCAGCTCGCGATAGCCGACCCCGCGCGCGAAGTCGACCACGGCCCGCACCAGCCGGTCGCCGAGGCCGTGCCCGCGCGCCTCGCGCTCGACGAGCAGCAGCCGCAGCCGGGCGGCACCGGGTGCGTCGTCCCGTACACACATCACGCAGCCCACCGGCCGGCCGCCCTGTTCGGCGATCCACACCCGCTCCAGATGCGGGTCATGGTCCTCCGCGAAGTCGGCGACGATCCGGGCGACCAGCCCCTCGTAGTCGGCGTTCCAGCCGTACTCGGCCGCGTACAGCGCGGCGTTGCGCTGCACGATCCAGCCGAGGTCACCGGGGCCGGGCTCGCGCAGGACGACCTCGTGGGACCCGGCGCGCGGCTCGCCGAGGATGTCCTGGATGGTCCGCATGGCCTCCGCCAGCCGTGGCCGGTCGGCCGGGGCCACGGTGTCGAGCAGGGCCGCGACCGTGTCCCGGGCCCGCTCGTCCAGCAGTCCGGCGGCCTCCCGCCCCCGCGCGGTCAGCCGTACCCGGCGTCGGCGCGGATCGCTCTGCGAGGGCCCGCGCTCGATCAGTCCGGCGTCCTCGAATTTGTTCAGGATGCGGCTCAGATACCCGGCGTCCAGGTCGAGCTGGGTGCGCAGTTCGACCGCGTCCAGGTGCGGTACCCGGGCGAGTTCGTACAGCACGCGGGATTCGGTGAGTGTGTACGGGGCGTAGAGACGGCGGCCGTAGTCGAGGGCACCGATGAGGCCCGTGTAGAAGCGGTTGAAAGCCCGGACGTCCTGGACGGTCATGATCGCCCCCGGATGCTTGACTCAGTCAGAGATGCTGTCTCTCCGAACCTAGGTCCGCCGCCCGCCCGCGTCCACGGGCCGCCCCCCTTCGGCGCCCCAACTCCCTTTGCTGGTTCTTCTTTCTGTGCCGGGTCCTGCTTTTGACATCCTCATGACCCCGACGTAAGTTTGAAATCAAACGTCACATATGTCCGATTTTCAACGGAAGTGACGATCGCCCCCGCCGGACGCATCGCGGGCGGCGGCGGACGACGCACAGAGTTCCGCGCAGGCTCTGGAGCGCAGGCGGACGGCCCGTCGAGGCCGCCGGTAAATCAATCGCACCCTCGGAGAGGGGTTCATCATGCGCGCGCATGCAACCCGTATCAGGAGAGTGGCCATCGCGGTCTGCTCGGCACCGATCCTCGCCATCGCGGCCGGAGCCGGAGCCGCCCACGCCGCCACCACCGCCGCTCCGGACCACGTCATCGCCGCCGCGCACACCGACGGTGGTGGTTGGGGCGACCACGGCGGCTGGGGCGACCACGGCGGCGGTTGGGGCGACGACCACGGCGGCTGGGGCGACCACGGCGGCTGGGGCTGGGGCGACGACCACGGCGGCTGGGGCTGGGGCGACCATGGCGGCTGGGGCTGGGGAGATGACCACGGCGGCTGGGGTTGGGGAGATGACAACTGCGACTGAAGGTCAGCAGGTGTGATCGACGCCCTCTGAAGAACAAAGGGTGGATCCGGGTGCCCGACCCCAAGGGCACCCGGATCCATATGACCACACGGTGAGGCGGTGGCCGGATGAGGATCGTCTGCGTGGGTGGAGGCCCGGCCGGGCTGTACTTCTCGATCGCCGCGAAACTGCGGGACGCCGGGCACGAGATCACCGTGATCGAGCGGGACCCGCCGGAGGCGACGTACGGCTGGGGCGTCGTGTACTGGAACGACCTGCTGGACATCCTGCACCGCACCGACCCCGAGAGCGCACGGGCGGTGAGCGCCGGATCCGTGCTCTGGCAGGACCAGGAGATCCGCCTGCACGGCAGCCGGCACGACGGCACCGCGTACTTCGGCGGCTACGGCTACAGCATGGGCCGCGCCGCCCTGCTGGAGGTCCTGACCCGGCGCGCGCGATCACTCGGCGTCGACGTCCGGCACGGCCAGAAGCTCGACGACCCCGCCGACCTGCCGGAGGCCGACCTGATCGTGGCCGCCGACGGCGCGGGCAGCCGGATCCGGCAGAGCCGCGTCGAGCACTTCGGCACCCGCGTGGAGACCGGCCGCAACCCCTACATATGGCTCGGCACGGACCGGCAGTTCGGCAGCTTCGTCTTCGACTTCGAGGAGACCCCCGCGGGCTGGATCTGGTTCCACGCCTACCCGTCGATCAAGGGGCGGATCAGCACCTGCATCGTGGAGTGCGCACCGCAGACCTGGCAGGGCCTGGGCTTCGACACGCTCGACACCGAGGAGGCCGTACCCCTGCTGGAGAAGATCTTCCACCGCGCCCTCGACGGCCGCTCCCTGATCAGCAGATCACGCGGCGAACCGGCGAAGTGGCAGCGGTTCGGGCACATCAGCAACCGGACCTGGGTCGACGGCAATGTCGTCCTGGCCGGCGACGCCGCCCACACCACCCACTTCACGCTCGGCTCCGGCACCCGGCTCGCGATCATCGACGCGATCGTGCTGGCCCACGCCCTCTCCCGGTATCCGGACCTGCGGGCGCTGCACGAGTACGACCAGCACCGCCGCGCCGAACTGCACTCCACGCAGGCCGGAGCGCGCTCCAGCATGGCCTGGTTCGAGCAGCTCGACGACTATCTGGACCGCGACCCGGTCTCCTTCGCCTACGCCATGTCGGTGCGCACCGGCCAGCAGCGCGCCTGGAAGTACCAGGTCCACCTGGCCACCCAGCTCGCCGCCGTCCGCAGCGCACGGCGGGCCTACGACACCGGGAAGCGCTGGTACCGCGACCGCCGCAGGGGCGAGGCGGCGCTGCCGCTGCTGGGCTCCGCCGCCAAACTCCCTCCCCCACAGCCTTGAGGACGTGGGGTGCGCCCAGTCAGTCCGGCGACACCTGGCACGCACTCCCCAGTGGGGGCACAGTCCCATCGAGGGCGCTCCGGCGCCTTGCGATCACACGCGCGGCTTCGCTCGCGCGGGGACACCCCCATCGCCGCCGCCGGGCCCGACCTTCGGGCGGACGCCGGGAGTTCGACGACAGGGCCCAGGCCGGTCACTTCCCCGCTGACGGCACCCCGGTGGACCCGCGCACCATCAACTCCCCCCGAACGGCGGCGACACCCCCCGGCGGCGCCTCCTCCCGCCCCATGGCGATGCGCCCGGCCCGCGCCCCCGCCTCCGCCAGCGGCAACCGCACCGTCGTGAGCGAAGGCACCGCGTCCACACTGAACGGCAGGTCGTCGAATCCGGCCACCGACACATCCCCGGGAATCCGCAGCCCCGACTCCCGCAGCGCCGCACACGCCCCCAACGCCACGGAGTCGTTCGCGGCGACGACAGCCGTCAGCGAGGGGTCCCGGCGCAACAACTCCAGCGTGGCCTCGTACCCGGACTGCCGGTCGTACCGCCCGTGCACCGTCCAGCGAGGGTCCTCCCCGACGCCCGCCGCCGTCAGCGCGGCCCGGTGGCCCTCCAGCCGGTGCCGGGTCGTCGTACGCTCCTCGGGGCCCGCGATGTAGCCGAGGCGCCGATGGCCGAGGCCGAGCAGATGCTCGGTGAGCCGGCGCGCCCCGCCCCGGTTGTCGAAGGTGAGGGCGACCGCGTCGGTGCCGGGCGCCGGCGGCCGCCCGCACAGCACCACCCGGGTGCCGGCCTCCGTGAGCTTGCGCAGCTTCGCCGCGACCGCCGCCGCGTGCGGCGCGTCCTCCACGGCCCCGCCGGTCAGCACCACGGCGGCCGCCCGCTGCCGCTGCAGCAGCGTCAGATACGTCAGTTCCCGCTCCGGCGAGCCGCCCGTGTTGCACACGACCGCCAGCCGCTCGCCGCCCGCCCTTCCGCCCGGACCACAGATCTCGGCCTGGATCGCGCTCGCCATGATCCCGAAGAACGGGTCGGCGATGTCGTTGACGAGAATCCCGACCAGATCCGACGTGGCGGCCGCGAGCGCGCTCGCGGGGCCGTTGAGGACGTAGTCCAGCTCGTCCACCGCTCGCAGCACCCGCTCGCGCGTCGAGGCGGCCACCGGGTAGTTGCCGTTCAGCACGCGCGACACCGTCGCGGGTGAGACCTGGGCGCGGGCCGCCACATCCGCCAGGGTCACCGTCATGTCGTCGTCCTCCGGTCGCGCATCGTGTCGTACGCCCTCGTAGACAGCCAGGCCAGGCCACTGGTTCCGAAAAACTGTCGACCAGACCTTAAAGCCATGGACCCGGGGTGTTCGCCCCCTCGAACAACTCGAAGGGGACACGGTCTTGTACAGACCAGTGTCCAGAGGTTAGCTTCTCACGATAGAAAGCGCTTGCTTCCGGTGTTGACAGAGGGGACTGACGTGACACGCAAGACGGTGCGTATCGCCATGAACGGCGTGACCGGGCGCATGGGCTACCGCCAGCACCTCGTCCGGTCGATCCTCGCCCTGCGCGAGGCGGGCGGGCTCGACCTCGGCGACGGCACCGTGCTGTGGCCGGAGCCGATCCTGCTGGGCCGACGTGAGCACGCGCTCAGGGAGATCGCCGAGCGGCACGGCCTGGAGCACGTCTCGGCCGACGTGGACGCGGTCCTTGCCGATCCGTCCGTGGACATCTACTTCGACTCCCAGGCCACCTCCGCCCGCGAGGAGTCGATCAAGAAGGCGATCGCCGCCGGAAAGCACGTCTACACCGAGAAGCCGACGGCGACGGGACTGGCCGGCGCCCTCGAACTCGCCCGTCTCGCCCAGGAGAAGGGCATCAAGCACGGCGTGGTCCAGGACAAGATCTTCCTGCCGGGCCTGCTGAAGCTGAAGCGCCTCATCGACGGCGGCTTCTTCGGCCGCGTCCTCTCCGTCCGGGGCGAGTTCGGCTACTGGGTGTTCGAGGGCGACTGGCAGCCGGCCCAGCGCCCCTCCTGGAACTACCGTGCCGAGGACAGCGGCGGCATCGTCGTCGACATGTTCCCGCACTGGGAATACGTCCTGCGCGAGCTGTTCGGCCGCGTGAAGTCCGTCCAGGCCCTCGCCACCACCCACATCCCGCAGCGCTGGGACGAGAGCGGCAAGCCCTACGACGCGACGGCGGACGATGCGGCGTACGGCATCTTCGAACTCGAAGGCGGCGCCATCGCCCAGATCAACTCCTCCTGGGCGGTCCGGGTCAACCGCGACGAACTCGTCGAGTTCCAGGTCGACGGCACGGAGGGCTCTGCGGTGGCCGGCCTTCGCAAGTGCCGTGCACAGCACCGCAGTTCGACCCCCAAGCCGGTCTGGAACCCGGACGTCCCCGCGACGGAGGTCTTCCGCGACCAGTGGCAGGAGGTGCCGGACAACGGGGACTTCGACAACGGCTTCAAGGCCCAGTGGGAGCTGTTCCTCAAGCACGTCTACGCCGACGCCCCGTACCACTGGGACCTGCTGGCCGGCGCCCGTGGCGTCCAACTCGCCGAACTGGGCCTGAAGTCCTCGGCCGAGGGCCGCCGTATCGAGGTACCGGAGATCGCGCTGTGACCCTCCGACTTCCCTCCGCCGACGGCACGTTGCGCACGTACGAGCCCCGTACTGAACCGCTGCCGTTCTCGCCGGGCACCCCCTTCACCTCCCGTACGGTCTTCGCGGCGGCCCATGTCGTGGCCGACCCGTACGCCGACTCGACCCCCGACTCACCCGCCGCCGTCGACTGGGACGCCACCCTCGCCTTCCGCCGTCACCTCTGGTCCCACGGACTCGGCGTCGCCGAGGCGATGGACACCGCCCAGCGCGGCATGGGCCTGGACTGGGCGGGCGCGGCCGAGCTGATCCGGCGCAGCGCCGCAGAGGCGCGGCCGGCCGGCGGACGGATCGCCTGCGGGGTCGGCACCGACCAGATCACGGGCGGTTCGCGGGCTTCGCTCGCCGAGATCCGCGCGGCCTACGAGGAACAGCTGGCGGTGGTGGAGGAGGCGGGCGCCCAGCCGATCCTGATGGCGTCCCGGGCCCTGGCCTCCACCGCCTCCGGCCCCGAGGACTATCTGGAGATCTACGGCCACCTGCTGCGCCAGTCCGCCGAGCCGGTGATCCTGCACTGGCTGGGCCCGATGTTCGACCCGGCGCTGGAGGGCTACTGGGGCGCGACCGACCTGGACCCGGCGACGGAGGTGTTCCTGGAGGTCATCGCCGCGCACCCGGACAAGGTCGACGGCGTCAAGGTGTCGCTGCTGGACGCCCGGCGCGAGATCGACCTGCGCCGCAGACTGCCCCGAGGGGTCCGCTGCTACACCGGAGACGACTTCCACTACCCCGAGCTGATCGCGGGCGACGACCAGGGCTTCAGCCACGCCCTGCTCGGCGTCTTCGACCCGCTGGGCCCGCTGGCGGCGCAGGCGGTACGGGCTCTGGACACGGGGGACACGGCCGGTTTCCGGGGCCTGCTGGACCCGACCGTGGAGCTGTCCCGCCACCTCTTCCAGCCCCCGACGCGCTTCTACAAGACGGGCGTGGTCTTCCTCGCCTGGCTCGCGGGCCACCAGACGCACTTCACGATGGTCGGCGGCCTGCAGTCGGCCCGCTCCCTCCCGCATCTGGCCCGCGCCTACGAACTCGCCGACGGACTGGGCCTGTTCCCGGACCCGAAGCTCGCGGAGGAGCGGATGAAGACCCTGCTGTCGCTGTACGGGGTGACCTCATGACGGCCGATCTCTCGCGTTTCAGCATCAACCAGATGACGGTGAAGCAGCTGTTGCTGCCGGAACTGGTGGCCGCCTGTGGCCAGTTGGGTGTGGGCCGGGTGGGCCTGTGGCGGGAACCGGTCCAGGAGTACGGCCTGACGGGGACGGCGAAACTGATCCGCGAGGCGGGCCTGACGGTGACGACGCTGTGCCGGGGCGGCTTCTTCACGGCGATCGACCCGGTGGAGCGCTCCCGTGCCCTGGACGACAACCGGCGCGCGATCGAGGAGGCGGCGACGCTCGGCACGGACACCCTGGTCCTGGTCTCGGGCGGTCTCCCGCCCGGCAGCAAGGACCTCAGGGCGGCCCGCGAACGCATCGCCGACGCCCTCGCCGAACTGGGCCCGTTCGCCGACGACCACGGCGTCCGCCTGGCCATCGAGCCCCTGCACCCCATGTACGCCTCCGACCGCTGCGTCGTCTCGACCCTGGCCCAGGCCCTCGACCTCGCCGAACGCTTCCCGGCGCACCAGGTCGGGGTGGCGGTGGACACGTATCACATCTGGTGGGACGACCAGGCTCCGGCGCAGATCGCGCGGGCGGGAGCGGGCGGCCGTATCCACACCTTCCAACTCGCCGACTGGATCACCCCGTTGCCCGAGGGTGTCCTCGACGGCCGGGGTCAGATCGGCGACGGCGCGATCGACATGCGCGAGTGGCGGGGGTATGTGGAGGCGGCCGGCTACACGGGCCCGATCGAGGTCGAACTCTTCAACGAGGAGCTGTGGGCCCGGGACGGCCGGGAGGTGCTGGCGGAGACGCTGGAGCGTTTCCACAGCGCTTTCCTATAAACGCGGCTCAATTCTGTGAAGGAGACGGGTATTTCTGTGGAATACCTGTCTCTCCGGCACCCCGTCGCCGTGCCCCAACTCGGTCGGCGCACCTGCCAGATGGCGGTTCAGGATCCCCGCCTTCTTCACAGGGCGTCGACCTCCCGCGCTGTCGGATACGACTCCTGCGCGCCCCGCTTCGTTACGGCCGCCGCGCCGACCTTGGCCGCATAGGCCGCCGCCTCCGGCAGCTCCGCACCCGACCCGAGCTTCCAGGCGAGCGCAGCCGTGAACGCGTCGCCCGCGCCCGTGGTGTCCACCGCGTCCACCTTCACCGACGGCACGGAAAGGACACCGCTGGAGTCGGCCACCAGCGCCCCCTCCGCGCCCAGCGTCACCACCACCGAGCGCGGGCCCTTGGCCAGCAGCAGCCGTGCCCAGTCCGCCGGGTCCTCGCTCACACAGGACTCGCCGAGGACCACCCGCGCCTCGTGTTCGTTGACGATCAGCGGGTCGCAGGCCGCCAGCACCTCCGTGGGCAGGGGCCGGGGCGGGGACGGGTTCAGCACGAAGCGGCCGTCCGGGGACAGGTTCCGTACGACCTCCACCACCGTCTCCAGGGGGATCTCCAGCTGCGCCGACACCACCCTGGAGGCGAGGAACAGGCTCACGGCTGCCCGGACGTCCGCCGGGGTGAGCCGGGCGTTGGCGCCGCGCGACACCACGATGCTGTTGTCCCCTTCAGGGTCCACCGTGATCAGCGCCACCCCGGTGGGAGCCCCGCCCACCAGCACGCCGACCGTGTCGACGCCGGCCGCGCGCAGGGAGTCCAGCAACAGCCGGCCGTGGCTGTCGTCGCCGACCCGGGCCAGCAGGGCCGTACCCGCGCCCAGCCGGGCGGCGGCGACCGCCTGGTTGGCGCCCTTGCCGCCCGGGTGGACGGACAGATCGCCGCCGAGCACCGTCTCACCGGCGGCCGGCCGCCGCTCGACATCGATCACCAGGTCGGCATTGGCCGACCCCACGACCAGCAGGTCGTAGTCGTACATCAGTCGACTCCCCTTGTTCCCCTGAGTTCCCCTGAGAGATGACCCGACCGTGGTCAGCCGCTGATGGCGGGCCGCCGCCGTCAGCCGCTGAATCCGGCCACGTTGTCCTTCGTGACCACCTTTACCGGTACCTTCACCATCGGCTCCACCTTCTTGCCCTGGACCGCCGCCAGCGCGTTGTCCACGGCAATCCTCCCCAACTGCGTCGGCTGCTGGGCGACCGACGCGTACAGCGTGCCCTTCTTCACCGCCGTCAGCCCGTCCGGGGTGGCCCTTGGTGCGGTCGAAGTCGGCGGGCTGCTGGTCCAGCACCTGGATGCCCGGGTAGGCCTTGAGGCCGTTCGCGAAGCCCTGCGCCCGCTCCAGGGCCGCCGACGTACCTGCCTGGCCCTGCAGGGCGACGCACTGCGCAAGATCAAAGGTAGATGTCATCGGCGTCGGCGGGAACGGCGGCGCGGACGGTCATACGGGCTCACGGACGGTCATACGGGCTCACGGGCGGGCTCACTGGCGGTGGGCACGTCCCCGATCCGTGCCATGACGGCCGCCGGTACGGCCGCGACGAGCGCCCCCGCGTCGATCTCGATGCTGCTGTCGGGCCGGCCGCTGCCGCAGTGCACACGCCCCAGACCGCCTACGGTCTCGTCGAATACGACCAGCGCGGCCCCGTCCGACGACACGGGGCACACCCCGCCGGGCCGCATCCCCGCCCGTGCGAGCCGCCCGGCGTCGGCGGGGGAGAGGTCGCCACGGCGGATCCCGGCGGCCCGCGCCAGGGGCCCGTACCGCAGCCGCGCATGACCGGGCAGCGCCGCCAGCAAGAGCCGGTCCTCCGGCGTGACGAAGGCGAGGGTCTTCACGGTCCGCTCCAGCGGAACACCCAGCGCGGCACACACCTCCACGGGGTCCACGACACCGGGATGCTCATACAGCCGAAAGGAGGCGCCGAGCGCGGTCAGCACGTCCGGCGGCTCCAGGGGTGCGGATTCGCTCACACGGCCAAGATTACCGGGCGGGGCAAGGGAGTTGATCGCTTCGGGACTGACCAAGTTCGTCCCGGCTTTGGTCGCGGCGGAGCGAGACCGACGATCTCCGTGATACCTTCTGCGTCGCCGTGCACCACTGCACATTCGAGGAGGTGAGACCGATCAACACCATGACGCGTCGGGGCTCCCTCCTTAGCATGGCCTAGGGAGCGCCCGCACAAGGCATTCCCGAAAGGCTTGAAACGCTGATGCGCTTCACCTCCCAGACGTCGTCGGACGGCGTCACAGAACGGCACTTCACCCTCGACGAGATCCCCGGCGTGCTGTGGACGCCGGAAGGCGCCCGTGGCATCCGCCCCCTGATCCTGCTGGGCCACGGCGGCCGACAGCACAAGACGGCGCCCCACATCACATCCCGCGCCCGCCGCTACGCCACCGAGGGTTTCGCGGTCGTCGCCATCGACGCGCCCAACCACGGCGACCGCCCCCAGGACGAGGAGTTCGGCAGAATCGCGGCCCGGATGCGGGCCGGCATGGCCGCCGGTGAAAACCCGTCCGAGCTGGTCGCCGGCATGCACGGTTACCTTGCCCGCCAGGCCGTTGCCGACTGGCAGACGGTCCTGACCGCGGTCCAGCACCTGGACCAGGTCGGCGCCGGCCCGGTGGGGTACTGCGGCACGTCGATGGGCTGCGGACTGGGCATCCCCCTCATATCCGCCGAACCCCGAATCCGCGCCGCGGTACTGGGCCTGCTCGGTGTACACGGGCTGGCCGAGGACGCCGCACGGATCACCGTCCCGGTGCAGTTCCTGGTCCAGTGGGACGACCAGATGGTCCCACGAGACCAGAGCCTGGCCCTGTTCGACGCCTTGGCCTCGCCCGAGAAGACACTGCAGGCCAACCCCGGCAAGCACGGTGATGTGCCGCCGTACGAAGTGGACAGCTCGCTGCGGTTCTTCGCGAGGCACCTGAACTGACGGAGACCGCAGCACTCGGCGCGCCGGCCGGGGCCCGCACCCGTCCGGCGCGGCCTTGTTCCGGATCCCTGACATCTATGCCACCCCCAGCTCACACCACACATACTTCCCCCGATCCCCGAACCGAGCCGTCGGCTGCCACCCCAGTTCCTGGGCCAGACTCTGTGGCGGGGCTGTGACGTAGGGCGGTTGCAGATGCGATGGCCAGCTGTGAGCATGGCAAGGGCGAAAACGTTTCTTATC
>NZ_CM002285.1:6303607-6305929 GCF_000497445.1 Streptomyces roseochromogenus subsp. oscitans DS 12.976
AGCCCGTAGCGGGGGAGGCGACATGAAGTTCGATATGGGTGCGCAGACGTTGTCGACGTTGATGCGTGATTCGCGTGGGTCGAGTCAGGATCTGGGGTCGTTGGTCCGGCAGTTGGTGCAGGCGGCGGAGCCGTTGGAGGGGAAGTTCAACGGTGTGGGTCGTGCGGCGTTTGATCAGTTCAAGGTGCGGGCGGATGGGATCGCGAAGGAGCTGGATCAGTCGTTGGGGGCGATCCTGGGTGGTCAGTCGGGGATGGACAGTGCGTTCAGTACGGGTGATCAGGAGCAGGGTGACAACGCGAAGCGGCAGATGGGTTCGGCGAATTTCGATGCGGCGCGGTTCTCGGGTCGTTGAGTTCGGGTTGTTGGGTTCGGGTTGTTGTGTGTCTGAGCGTTTCGGTTCTTTGGTGTGTTTTTCGGGGAGTGGTGTGTGATGGCGGGTGCGGGCGCGGGTGCGGATCGTCGGTCGTATGACACGTCGGCGTCGGCGGATGTGCAGGGGAATCTGGCGGGTGTGATCGCTCAGTTGGAGATGGTGATCGCGGCGCGGGACAAGCAGGTGAAGAAGGCGATGGCGGATTTCACGGCGGATGGTGTGGCGGATGAGTACCACGGTAAGGAGCGTCGTTGGAATCATGCGTCGCAGGAGGTGCGGAACATTATTCATCTGCTGAAGACGACGATGGAGAAGAACGACTCGACGGCGCATTCGACGTTGGCGAAGGCGAAGTCGGCGGTCGACAACATCGGCTGAGCAGGGGCTGGTTGGCGGGTTCACGGGGGTTGGTATGTCGGGCTGGGATCTGCATCCGCAGGGTATTGATCATGTGCTGACGGCGACGGGTAAGACGGCGTCGCATCTGGAGCAGCAGGCGAAGGATTACGGTACGCATTTGCAGTCGGCGGCGTCGAGTGCGGGACGATCTCCGCGGGCGGCGGCTCCGGGGGCTCGGGCGGTCACGGTGGTCACGGCGGCAACGGCGGTCAGGGTGGTCACGGCGGCAAGGGCGGGGGGAAGGCGCAGGGCGGTCTGGTGGCGTTGGCGTTGTCGCAGTATGCGGAGCGGGCGATGAAGGACCTGGAGTTCGTGGCGGCGCGGGCGGGTAAGTCGTTGCAGGGTGTGGTGGATGCGACGAAGGCGTATCTGGACGGTGATGAGGCGATGGCCGCGGATGCGCAGAGTAAGGCGTGCACGCCTGGGGTGAGGATGCCGGGAGTGGGCAAGGCGTGATCAAGCCGGAGGAGATTCCTGAGTTCACCGGTGATCTGGAGCAGTTGGAGAGGGATTACGGGGCGCTGAAGAAGGATGCCGGGCTGATCCGTTCCACGGGTGCGGATGTGCACGCGCAGTTCCAGGGGTTGCGTGCGTTTTATCACGCGCCGGAGGCGGAGCAGTTGTTCGGGTCGACGAAGCCTGTGGCGGCTCGTGCGGATACGTTCGCTTCGCATCTGGAGACGGTGTCGTCGGCGTTGTCGGGGTATGCGGCGGAGGTCCGTCCGCTGGTGGCGAAGCTGAAGGAGCTGAAGGCGGAGGCCACGTCGTTCGTCGATTCGGTCAGGGGGGATGACGACTGGGAGTACGACGAGGACAAGGTCAGGAAGAACAACCGGATCCGTGATGATGTCACGGCGGCGGTGGCGGCGTTCTGGGCGGCGGAGCGGACGTGCCACAACAAGATCACGGCGATCTGGCATGGCACGCAGATGATTGCCGGTGATGGTTCGAACAAGTCGAACATGTATGGCTATGACGCTTCGGACCTGAAGGGTGCGAAGGGGTTGCCGTGGGGTGATCCGGTGGAGCAGAAGCACCACTGGTACGACTTCGGGCACTGGGCGAAGTCGTTTCTGTGGGACGGCATCTGTGTGGATGGTATCTGGGGCACGATCAAGGGCCTGGGCACGCTGGTGGGTGTGGACGGCTGGGATGCGATGAAGCAGGCCTGGAAGGGCCTGGCCCAGCTCGCCACGGGGTTGGCGTTCATGGACAATCCGCTGCTGGCGGCGGTGTTCTGGGCGACGCCGGACAAGTACATGCCGTCGTGGCTGCGTGAGTCGCGCAACACGATGAAGCAGACGGGCAAGGCGTTGCTGGCGTGGGACGAGTGGGGCAAGAATCCCGCGCGTGCTGCGGGTGGGGTCACTTTCAACGTGCTGACGACCGTGTTCACCGGTGGTGAGGGTGCGGCGGTGGCGGGTGCGGGCAAGGCCGGGGCGGTGGCCAAGGCGATCTCGGTGGCGGGCAAGGTCGGCAGGGTCATCGACCCGATGACGTATGTGATGAAGGGCGCCGGCGCCGGCCTGTCCAAGATCGGCGACATC
>NZ_CM002285.1:6305954-6329772 GCF_000497445.1 Streptomyces roseochromogenus subsp. oscitans DS 12.976
AGCAAGGCCCTGAAGGGCGCCGGGAAGATCGACATCCCCAAACTCCCCGACAACGCGATCACCCTCCCCGAGGGCACGGTGCACCTGCCGGACGGCACGGTTCACCTCCCCGAGGGCGCGGACATCCCCAAGGGCGGCGTCGAACTCCCGAACGGCGACGTCAAACTGCCCCACGACGCACCGGTCCTGCCCGAGAACACCACCAAGCTGCCGACCGGGGACACCTCCCCCGCCCAGTACTTCGACAGCGAGGGCAACCTCCGTGACCACCACGGCAACATCGTCCAGCACGTCGAGGACGCCCCCAAGGAACCGGGCGGCGACGGGCTGACCTCCCCCTCCGACACGAACGTCCCCCACACCCCCTCGCCGGTGAGGGAACCCGCACTGGTCGGCGCGGGCGCCCACACAGCGGAACAGGCCGGCGAACACATCCGCCTGGGCAGCAGCCTCGACGACGCCGGCCGCGTCGGCGAGAGCGTCCCGACGGCCCCAGGCGTCCACGCGGGGGGAGAAATCCCCACCGTCCACGCCGGCGGCGACCACCTCCCCAGCGGCAGCGGCCTGGGCGACCACCACCTCCCGGGCGGCACAGGCGACCACGTGCCCGGCGGCGCCGCCGACCACTCTCCCGGCGGCACAGCCCACGAGCACGGGACCGGCCCCGCCGCCAGCCATGAAACGCCCCACGGCGATCAGGGTGGCCATCACACCGATGATCCCCCTGGACATCATGGCGACGGCCCCCAAGAGGTCCGCCATGACGGTCCCACTGGTGGATCCACGGAGGCGCCCAGCGGGCAGGGTCACGGTCCGACAGGAACCGGACACAACGGGCCCGGGAGCGGTCACGAGCCCCCGCGCGTGGACTACAGCGAGGGAGACGAACGGCCGTCCGCGCCGACAGGGCGTATGCAGCCGGATCAGGAGGCGACGGTTGCCGAGCAACTCGCACGCGCCAAGATGCCACCGGCGGATATTGAAAAGTCACTAGCCGGACTTCGTAAGAGTGAGTATGGAGCCGGAATCGCCAAATACATCAGTGAAGGAAATCTGGCCGACCTTCCCGGGTACGACGACCTCCTGTCTCAGTGCAAGCAGGTCAGCAAGAACAGTGACATGACTCCTGCGGTCTATATGGCGATGGAACATGCCACAGATCTGCAAAACCGTGGTGTGCAGGGGCTGGCCCTGGAGATGAAGGTCCCGGAAGACGGTCTTGACCTGGATGTGCTGGTCAAGTCGGGCGACCGGATCGAGTACGGGGCCCAACTCAAGGACGTCGCAAGCGCGTCGGGACTCAATAGCGCGACCCGAGGTATCGCGGAGAAGCAGCTGATCGGAAGCATCGACGGCCAGAAGGTTGCCATCCTGGACGTGCATGACAGCAAAGCAGCGCTCACGGACAAGATTCTCGGACGCATCGCCCATCGCGCTAGGATAACGAACGCCACCTTCGTCCTGCGATTTGAGGATGGCTCGATCACCGTCCCGGCCAACGGCCCTACGTATCCGTAAGGAAAAATCGATGTCCATGCTCATGCGTGCGCCGCGTGAATGTGCGTCCTGGTTTTGGGACCTGGAAGATTACGCGCCGCCCGGATTGCAATCAGCGCTTGACACCGCTGCCCGGATGTCCGCTGTCCTGCAGAAGTACGACCTGTTGAGGCCGAGCGCCCTGGAGTGGCACTGGGCTGTGCCGGGGAAGGGATCGGTCGCGAAGACACGTTTGCAGCTCCTGAGGCCGCTTGACGATGAGCAGTTGGCCCGGCGCATCGAAGAGTTGCGTCCTGTCGGTTTCCCGGAGGCCGAGTTCAGCGGCTTTCTCATCACAGGGCTCGGCAAGTGGTTCGACGAAAGAGGCGCACAGCGTCAGGAATACGGTCTGGTGGAATTGACGGTCTCCTCGGAGCCTCTTGGTCTGTCAGCCGATGTTGCCGTACACCACGACATCTGGGGCCCGTTCGACTTCCGCGGCACGCCGCATCCGGAAGTTCACCAGCGGAATGCTCCACGACTCGCTGCCGCGCTCAAGGACTTGGAGACGCTGCTTGGTGTGATCGCTGAGCCGGGTGAGCCGACGTATTTCGGCAGGGCCGAGGGGTACGGGGTCGGTGAGCCGGAAGCCGAGGGCGGACGCGGTCCGGACTTGACTGATCAGCTTTGACAGGCACCGCAGCGTGACGCCCCCGCTGTCACACCCCACCGGTACCGTCGGATCATGGCTCAACAGGCGGGAACCCCCACGAGCGGTGAGCGGCGGACGGCCGTGCTCGAAGGCGTGCTGGAGAGGATCACGTACGCCAACGAGGAGAACGGCTACACGGTCGCCCGGGTCGACACCGGAAGAGGCGCCGGCGATCTCCTCACGGTCGTCGGTGCGTTGCTCGGTGCCCAGGTGGGCGAATCCCTCCGCATGGAGGGCCGCTGGGGCTCCCACCCTCAGTACGGCAAGCAGTTCCACGTGGAGAACTACACGACCGTCCTGCCCGCCACCGTCCAGGGCATCCGGCGATATCTGGGGTCCGGGCTGGTCAAGGGGATCGGGCCCGTCTTCGCCGATCGGATCACGCAGCACTTCGGTACCGACACCCTCCGCATCATCGAAGAAGAGCCCAAGCGGCTCATCGAGGTCCCCGGCCTCGGGCCCAAGCGGACCAAGAAGATCGCCGACGCCTGGGAGGAGCAAAAGGCGATCAAGGAGGTCATGCTCTTCCTCCAGACCGTCGAGGTGTCGACGTCCATCGCCGTGCGGATCTACAAGAAGTACGGCGACGCTTCGATCTCCGTCGTCAAGAACCACCCCTACCGGCTCGCCGCCGACGTCTGGGGCATCGGCTTCCTCACCGCCGACAAGATCGCCCAGTCCGTCGGGATTCCGCACGACAGCCCGGAGAGGGTCAAGGCCGGTCTGCAGTACGCCCTGTCGCAGTCTGCCGATCAAGGGCACTGCTTCCTGCCGGAGGAGCGGCTGATCTCCGACGCCGTGAAGCTGCTCGCCGTCGACACCGGACTGGTCATCGAGTGCCTCGCCGAACTGGCCCGGACAACAGATGACGGCGGCGACCCCGGCGTCGTACGGGAGAAGGTGCCCGGGCCGGACGGTGGCGACTCCGAACCCGTCACCGCTGTCTACCTCGTCCCCTTCCACCGCGCCGAGATCTCCCTCTCCTCCCAGCTGCTCCGCCTCCTCCGCACGGACCAGGACCGTATGCCGGGCTTCCAGGACGTCGACTGGGACAAGGCCCTCGGCTGGCTGAAGACGCGTACCGGGGCCGATCTCGCGCCCGAGCAGGAGGCCGCAGTACGGCTCGCGCTCACCCAGAAGGTCGCCGTGCTCACCGGCGGGCCCGGCTGCGGCAAGTCCTTCACCGTGCGGTCGATCGTGGAGCTGGCCCGTGCCAAGCGGGCCAAGGTGCTGCTCGCCGCGCCGACCGGGCGGGCCGCCAAGCGCCTCGCCGAGCTGACCGGGGCGGAAGCCTCCACCGTCCATCGGCTGCTGGAGCTGAAGCCCGGCGGGGACGCCGCCTATGACCGGGACCGGCCGCTCGACGCCGATCTGGTCGTCGTCGACGAGGCCTCCATGCTGGATCTGCTCCTCGCCAACAAGCTGGTCAAAGCCGTGCCCCCCGGTGCCCATCTGCTCTTCGTCGGGGACGTGGACCAGCTGCCCAGCGTCGGTGCCGGCGAAGTGCTGCGCGATCTGCTCGCCGACAGGAGCCCCCTTCCTGCCGTCCGGCTCACCCGGGTGTTCCGGCAGGCCCAGCAGTCCGGCGTCGTCACCAACGCGCACCGGATCAACGCGGGGCAGCATCCGCTCACCGACGGGCTGAAGGACTTCTTCCTCTTCGTGGAGGACGATACGGAGGAGGCCGGGCGGCTCACCGTGGACGTGGCGGCCCGTCGGATTCCGGCCAGGTTCGGGCTGGATCCGCGGCGGGATGTGCAGGTGCTCGCGCCGATGCACCGGGGGCCGGTCGGGGCGGGCACCCTCAACGGGCTGCTCCAGCAGGTCATCACCCCGGGCCGCCCCGATCTGCCCGAGAAGCGTTTCGGCGGTCGGGTCTTCCGGGTCGGCGACAAGGTCACCCAGATTCGCAACAATTACGAGAAAGGGAAGAACGGTGTCTTCAACGGCACCGTCGGCGTCGTCACGTCGCTCGATCCGGTCGACCAGCGCCTGACGGTGCTGACGGACGAGGACGAGGAGGTTCCGTACGAATTTGACGAACTGGACGAACTGGCCCATGCGTACGCGGTGACCATCCACCGTTCGCAGGGGAGTGAATATCCCGCCGTCGTGATCCCCGTCACCACGGGCGCATGGATGATGTTGCAGCGGAACCTGCTGTACACGGCGGTGACACGGGCGAAACGGCTGGTTGTCCTC
The DNA here is from genome assembly GCF_000497445.1 of Streptomyces roseochromogenus subsp. oscitans DS 12.976. Classification (NCBI taxonomy): domain Bacteria; kingdom Bacillati; phylum Actinomycetota; class Actinomycetes; order Kitasatosporales; family Streptomycetaceae; genus Streptomyces; species Streptomyces roseochromogenus. The sequence goes on from NZ_CM002285.1 coordinate 6,310,345, forward strand.
GTCGGTTCACGCAAGGCGATCGGACAGGCGGTGCGCACGGTGTCCGCGGGACGGCGTTGCACGGCACTGGACTTCCGGCTGCAGGACTCCTGACCTGCCTCTGGGCAGGCGCAGCGACCTGCATCACAAAAAATGATCGATCAAATGAGTCGTGAAGGTCACAGAGCACTTCCAGATGCCGTTCGGAGGGGGCAGGATGGGCAAGTTGGCGGCACTGAGTGCCGCCAATGGGCCCAATGGTCGACCCCGAGTGCACTCTCCTGAGCCAAATGGGGGATGGTAGAGACAGTCAGGGCACCTCGAAGATGAGGCACTACGTCGGTGAGGGAAGACGTGAGCGACAACTCTGTAGTACTGCGGTACGGCGACGGCGAGTACACCTACCCGGTGGTCGACAGCACCGTTGGCGACAAGGGCTTCGACATCGGGAAGCTCCGCGCCCAGACCGGGCTGGTGACTCTGGACAGCGGGTACGGCAACACGGCCGCCTATAAATCCGCTGTCACCTACCTCGACGGCGAGGCGGGCATCCTCCGCTACCGCGGCTACCCCATCGAGCAGCTGGCCGAGCGCTCCACCTTCCTCGAGGTGGCCTACCTGCTGATCAACGGCGAGCTGCCCACCGTCGACGAGCTGACGACGTTCAAGAACGACATCACGCGGCACACCCTGCTGCACGAGGACGTCAAGAACTTCTACAAGGGCTTCCCGCGTGACGCCCACCCGATGGCCATGCTGTCCTCGGTCGTCTCGGCGCTGTCCACCTTCTACCAGGACAGCCACAACCCGCACGACGAGAAGCAGCGCGACCTCTCCACGATCCGGCTGCTCGCGAAGCTTCCGACGATCGCGGCGTACGCGTACAAGAAGTCGATCGGCCACCCGTTCGTCTACCCGCGCAACGACCTCGGCTACGTCGAGAACTTCCTGCGTATGACCTTCTCGGTCCCGGCGCAGGAGTTCGAGCTGGACCCGGTCGTGGTCGCCGCCCTCGACAAGCTGCTCATCCTGCACGCCGACCACGAGCAGAACTGCTCCACGTCGACGGTCCGCCTGGTGGGCTCGTCGCAGGCGAACATGTTCGCCTCGATCTCGGCCGGCATCAGCGCCCTGTGGGGCCCGCTGCACGGCGGCGCCAACCAGTCCGTGCTGGAGATGCTCGAGGGCATCCGCGACTCCGGCTCCGACGTCGACACCTTCATCCGCAAGGTGAAGAACAAGGAGGACGGCGTCCGTCTGATGGGCTTCGGCCACCGGGTCTACAAGAACTTCGACCCGCGCGCCAAGATCATCAAGGCCGCCGCGCACGATGTGCTCTCCGCGCTGGGCAAGGAGGACGAGCTCCTCGACATCGCCCTGAAGCTGGAGGAGCACGCCCTTTCCGACGACTACTTCGTCGAGCGCAAGCTGTACCCGAACGTCGACTTCTACACCGGTCTGATCTACCGGGCCATGGGCTTCCCGACCGAGATGTTCACGGTCCTGTTCGCCCTCGGCCGGCTGCCGGGCTGGATCGCCCAGTGGACCGAGATGATCAAGGAGCCGGGCTCCCGCATCGGCCGCCCGCGCCAGATCTACACGGGCGTGGAGCTGCGCGACTTCGTGCCGGTCGAGGAGCGCTGACACCTGCCGGTGAGGGGTGCCGGTTCACTGGCGCCCGGTGGATCGCTCCTCCTTGCCGGCGGCGTCGGTCGGCTTCCTGGACTTGGGCCGGTGATGGCTCCGGGGTCGGCCGGGGGTCCGGCCCGCGGCGAAGCCGCTGTCGGATGCCGCGTCCTCCGGTCAGCACGGCCACGGACGCCGTAGACCGCGACTTCGTGCCGGTCGAGGAGCGCTGAACGGCGCACTGAGTGACAGGGTCTGCCTGGGCGGCGGGCCCTGAATCGGTGCCGGTAAGCGAAGCATCGGTGCCGGCAAATGAAGCATCGGTGCTGACAAGCGAAAAGAAGAAGGCGCCCTGGTGCGCCGGTCCCCCCACGGGCCGACGACCAGGGCGCCTTCCCATGTCCCGGTGCGGATTCCCCCCACGGGATCCGGCCGGGCGCTCGGAGAGGACAGCGCCTGAATCGCTGTCGGTGAGCAGAATGAGCAAAACTCGCCCTGCTCCAGTGACGCGGTGCGATCTGCCGGGACAACGCACGCTGGGAGGGCCGCTCAAAGCTTCCCGGTGTGCGTGCCCCGGCAACGCATCTCTGAGGAAGTCCCCCAAGACATCCCCAGATGCCGGCTGACGCCCCCCAAGACGCCGAACCGACATCGCCAACTTAGACCTTCGAACCCCTTCGATGGTTACGTTCGCATCACTGTGATCTGCGTCTCTTGCATATGTCCGTTAGGTACGCAAGAGCCCCGATCGACGATCGGGGCCCAAGCGTAAGGAAGATGCGCGAGCCTTGTGAAGAGCTTATGTGAGGCTCGCGCCGGACTCTAGAGGGTCTCTTACTTCGGCTTGCGTGAACCGCCGGTAACCCCGCGGGACTTCAGCGGAAGCGGCGCAGACGCAGGCTGTTGGTCACCACGAACACCGAGGAGAAGGCCATGGCCGCCCCGGCGATCATCGGGTTGAGCAGCCCGGCGGCGGCCAGCGGCAGCGCGGCCACGTTGTAGCCGAAGGCCCACAGCAGGTTGCCCTTGATGGTGGCCAGCGTGCGCCGGGACAGCCGGATGGCGTCGGCCGCGACCCGCAGGTCACCGCGGACCAGGGTCAGGTCGCCCGCCTCGATCGCCGCGTCCGTGCCGGTACCCATCGCCAGGCCCAGGTCGGCGGTGGCGAGCGCGGCCGCGTCGTTGACCCCGTCGCCGACCATGGCCACGGTCCGCCCCTCGCGCTGCAGCCGTCGTACGACGTCCACCTTGTCCTCGGGGAGCACCTCGGCGAACACGTCCCCGGAGTCGATGCCGACCGTGCGCGCGACCGCCTCGGCGACCGTGCGGTTGTCCCCGGTGAGCAGCACCGGCCGCAGGCCCAGCGCGCGCAGTTCGGCCACCGCCTCGGCGCTGGTCTCCTTGACCGCGTCGGCGACGGCGAGGACCCCGCGGGCCCGCCCGTCCCAGCCGGCCACGACGGCTGTACGGCCCTCCTGCTCGGCCTCGCGGGCCGCCCGGGCCAGCTCCTGCGGCAGCACGTCATAGAGGCGCCCCACGGCCACCTCGCGGCCGCTCACGCGCCCGCGTACGCCCCGCCCGGGGACGTTCTCGAAGCGCTCGACCGGGGGGAGCGCTCCGGCGCGTTCCTCGGCGCCGGCGGCGATCGCGCGGGCGACCGGGTGCTCGGAGGCGTGCTCCAGGGCGCCGGCGAGCCGCAGCAGCTCCTTCTCGTCCTCGCCCTCCGTGACGTACACCGCCTGGAGTGTCATCCGGCCGGTGGTGACGGTGCCGGTCTTGTCCAGGACGACCGTGTCGACGCGGCGCGTGGACTCCAGTACCTCGGGGCCCTTGATGAGGATGCCGAGCTGGGCGCCGCGTCCGGTGCCGACCATCAGCGCGGTCGGCGTGGCGAGGCCGAGCGCGCAGGGGCAGGCGATGATCAGGACGGCGACGGCGGCGGTGAACGCGGCGACCGTGTCGCCGGTGAACCCCAGCCAGACGCCGAAGGTGGCGACGGCGATGAGGATGACCACGGGCACGAAGACCGCGGAGATCCGGTCGGCGAGCCGCTGTACCTCGGCCTTGCCGTTCTGCGCGTCCTCCACGAGCCGTGCCATCCGGGCGAGCTGGGTGTCGGCGCCGACCCGGGTGGCCTCGACGACCAGCCGGCCGCCCGCGTTGACCGTGGCGCCGGTGACCCGGTCGCCCGGACCGACGTCCACCGGCACCGACTCGCCGGTCAGCATGGACGCGTCCACCGCGGAGACGCCCTCGATCACCGTGCCGTCGGTGGCGATCTTCTCGCCGGGCCGTACGACGAACCGGTCACCGACGGCCAGGGAGCCGACGGGGACGCGTACCTCACGGCCCTCGCGCAGTACGGCGACGTCCTTGGCGCCCAGCCGCATCAGCGCCTTCAGGGCCGCGCCCGCGCGCCGCTTGGAGCGGGCCTCCAGATAGCGGCCGAGCAGGATCAGGGCGACGACCCCGGCGGCGACCTCCAGATAGATGGTGGAGGCGCCGTTCATGCGCGAGACGGTGAAGCGGAACTCGTCGTGCATTCCGGTCATGCCCGCGTCACCGAAGAACAGGGCCCACAGCGACCAGCCGAACGCGGCCAGCGTGCCGACCGAGACCAGCGTGTCCATGGTGGCGGCGCCGTGCCGGGCGTTGGTCCAGGCGGCCCGGTGGAAGGGCGCGCCGCCCCAGACGACGACGGGTGCAGCGAGCGTCAGTGACAGCCACTGCCAGTTGTCGAACTGCAGTGCCGGGATCATCGCGAGCAGGACGACGGGCGCGGCGAGCAGCGCGGAGACGAGCAGGCGGTGGCGCAGGGCGCCGAGTTCGGGATCCGGCTCGGGGGTCTCCGCGGCCGCTTCGGGCTCCGGCTCCGGCTTCGGCGGCGCGGGCTCCTCGGCGGAGTACCCCGTCTTCTCCACGGTGGCGATGAGGTCGGCCACTGCGACGCCCCCACCGAAGGCGATCTTCGCTTTCTCGGTGGCGTAGTTGACGGTGGCGCTGACGCCCTCCATGCGGTTGAGCTTCTTCTCCACCCGGGCGGCGCAGGAGGCGCAGGTCATGCCGCCGATGAGCAGCTCGACCTCGGACGTTTCGGCCTCGGAGGTCTCGCCTATCGGGCTCGCTGTCCCGGTCTCTGCAGTACTGCTGGTCATGTCCGGACTCCAGACATCGGACCGGGCCGTACGGATCCAGTATCAGCTGGTCGGCATGGCCCGGTCGGGGAAAGGTTTCTCGTACGAGCCCCCGCTGCTCGGGCCTCGCGTACGTGTCCCGCCGCTCAGGCCCTGCCGGCCAGTTCGAAGCCGGCCTCGTCCACGGCGGCGCGCACGGCTTCGTCGTCCAGCGGGGTCTCGGAGACCACGGTCACCTCGCCGGTCGACGCAACGGCCTTCACCGAGCTGACGCCGGGGATCTCGGAGATCTCGCCGGAGACGGCGCCTTCGCAGTGGCCGCAGCTCATGCCGGTCACCTTGTAGACGGTGGTGACGGAGCCCGGGGTGTCGGTGTGGGCGGTCATGTCGTTACTCCTCGTCGAGGCGGGTGGGGCCGGTGGGGCCCACGAGGGAACCCCACGCTCTCCACACTATACCCCTAGGGGGTACCTCTCCAAGAGGGGTCCCGGCGTGCCAGCGACCGCGCCCAGCCGACCCCGGCCAGGGCCACCAGGGCCAGCCCGCCGACCGAGAACAACGTGAACAGGTGTTCCTGCTCGACGTTCGGCCGGACGAGGTACGCCTGGGCGAACAGCCGCTCTTGCGGACCGGGGCCGGTCAGCCGGGCGACCATCCAGATCGCGAGGCCGTGCGTGGCGTCCCCCAGGGCGTGCAGCAGGGACACGCCGAGGTAGGTGCCGAGCACCGGCGCGGCGAGGCGGAAGTCTCCGTTCAGGCGGCGCCGGGACAGCAGTACGCCGCCGGCGATCGCGGTCCACAGGCCGTGTCCGAAGGGGGCGAGCACCCCGCGCAGGATCTCCGTCTCCAGCAGGGTGCGCAGGTCGATGCCCTGGGCGGAGGCGGCCACGTCGAGGGCGTACCCGGCGCCCTCCAGGGCCGCGAAGCCGAAGCCGACGGCCGCCCCGAGCACCAGTCCGGCGCGCGGCCCGCGCAGGTACGGCTGCCGGCGCAGCACGAACACCAGCGCCGCGAGCTTGGCCGCCTCCTCGATCAGGCCGACGCCGGCGAACAGCCCGGGCGAGGGGTGCAGCAGATACGGCTCCATCAGCGAGGCGCCGAGCACGCCGAGGGTCCCGCCGGTCAGGAAGCAGCCGAGTATCGCGCTGACGCCCAGGGCACGGCCGTGCCGCTCGTACGCCCACAGCACGAAGACGACCGGTACGAGAAAGCTGCCGAGCAGGATCAGCGTCGGCAGCAGCATGGTGTTCCGCGTCTCGTACGTGACCCATGCGGTCAGCGACCACAGGGCGAGCCCGCCGCCCAGACAGCGCTGCCACAGGCCGGCCCTGATGCGGGGGTACGGCGGTGGCGGCTGCTGGGGGCCGGGTATGCGGGCCTTGGGCGTGCCGGGAGGCGGGGAGTGGCTCACGTCGGTCCCCTCGGACGGCTGCTGGGCGATCTATCCGCACTGTAGGCAGATGTGCCGGGCGCCGCAGTCCGGGACGGGGACCCGGGGAAACCCGCGGGGCGAGGACCAGCTCCAGGCCGGCCTGGTGGATGCCGAGGCGGACATGCGCCGTGCGGGTGACGTCGGCGGGGTGGTGTCTGGGAGGCGGCGGGCGTGTGAGGCCGGGGACTTCCATGGGAGGGTGAGGCCCATGAGAGCCGTGGTGTTCGAGCAGTTCGGGAAGCCGGCCGAGGTGCGGGACGTCCCCGACCCGGAACCTGTGGAGCACGGCGTGATCGTCCGGGTGGAGGCCACCGGCCTCTGCCGCAGCGACTGGCACGGCTGGATGGGCCACGACCCCGACATCACGCTGCCGCATGTGCCGGGGCATGAACTGGCCGGTGTCGTAGAGGCGGTCGGATCCCGGGTGACCGGTTGGCGGCCTGGCGACCGGGTCACCGTGCCGTTCGTCTGCGCCTGCGGGACCTGCCCGGCCTGTGCGGCGGGCGACCAGCAGGTGTGCGAACGCCAGACCCAGCCCGGTTTCCACCACTGGGGCTCCTTCGCCGAGTACGTGGCGCTCGACCACGCCGACGTCAACCTGGTCGCGATCCCGGACGACATGGAGTACTCCACCGCCGCCGCCCTCGGCTGCCGCTTCGCCACCGCCTTCCGCGCGGTGGTGCAGCAGGGCCGGGTGGCGGCGGGGGAGTGGGTCGCGGTGCACGGCTGCGGCGGGGTCGGGCTGTCGGCGGTGATGATCGCGGCAGCGGCCGGAGCCCGTGTGATCGCCGTCGACGTGTCACCGGAAGCCCTCAGCCTGGCGCGGATGTTCGGCGCCATGTGGTGCCTGGACGCGGGCCGTGTGCGCGACACGGCCGCCGCCGTCCGCGAGCTGACCCACGGTGGCGCCCACCTCTCCCTCGACGCGCTCGGCTCGCCCGTCACCTGCGCGGCCTCCGTGAACGGTCTGCGCCGTCGCGGCCGGCACGTCCAGGTGGGCCTGCTGCCCTCACCGGACGGCACCACGCCCGTCCCGCTCGCCCGTGCCATCGCCCTGGAGCTGGAACTCCTCGGCAGCCACGGCATGGCCGCCCACGCCTACCCCGGCATGCTCCGCCAGGTACGCTCCGGCGTCCTGTGCCCGGATCTGCTGGTGACGTCCACGATCACGCTGGACGCGGCACCGGCGGCCCTCGCGGCGATGGGTACGGCACCGGGGGCCGGGGTCACGGTCATCGAGCCGTGGAGTTGAGAGCGGCCCACTCGCGGTCGAGGACGGCCATCAGCACCTCGTCGACCCAGCCACCGTCCCTGGGCAGCGCCTGCCTGCGCACCCCTTCCACCAGGAACCCGATCTTCTCGTACACGTGCCGGGCCCGGTCGTTGTCGCCGTACACCTCCAACTGGATGCGGCGCAGCCCGAGTTGCTCGAAGCCGTAGCCGACGATCAGCCGGGTCGCCTCGGTGCCGACACCACGGCCGCGGCCCCGGGGGCCGATGAGGGTGCGGAAGGTGCAGCTTCGGGCGGCCGGGTCGTACTCGTACAGCACGACCTCGCCCAGGACCTCGCCGGTCCCGGGGTCCGTGACGGCCAGGTCGAGCCGGTCGGGCGCGCCGGCCCGGGAGCCGTACCAGGACCGCAGCCGCTCCAGGGTGAGTTCGGTGGACGGGTCGAAGGTGAAGCGGAGGACCTCGGGGTCGGCGATGATCTCCCACATGATGTCGGCGTCGGCCTCGGTGAAGGACCGCAGTACGGTCTTCCGGCCGGTCAGGGTGGGTTTGACGGAGAAGCGCATGGAGCGACTGTGCCCCACCCGGACGGTGGGGCACAGGAGATTTTCTTCCGGCGGCGGGGGGGACCGGCCGGGGTCAGTCCAGGTAGCGGCCGCGGTTGCCCGGCCGGGAGGCGACCCAGGCGCGGACGGTGTCGGCGTACCAGTAGGGCTTGCCGCCCTCCACATGGTCGGGCGGAGGCAGCAGCCCGTGTTTGCGATAGGACCGTACGGTGTCCGGCTGCACTCTGATGTGCGCCGCGATCTCCTTGTAGGACCAGAGCCTTTGGTCGGTCATGAGTTGCACCTCCCTGCGCGCGCCACAGCGGCGGCCGGGGGTGGCCGTCGGGGGAGCCGGGCGCTGCGCTGGCGATCACAAGCCTGTATCCGGTGAACGACGCACAGTGACCGGAGGGCAGTGCCTGTCGATGCGTTGTGACGCACAATTCGCGTACGCGGGACGCACGTGACACAGAGAGGGCGTTTGTGACACAGTCAGCGCAAAGGCGCACGCCGGGGCGCCGGCACGGCGCGTTGCGCCCACACCGATCCAGGGTCAGCTGTAACAAGCCATCAAGTCATCAAGCCATCAAGCCGAGTCAATGGCCGGGGTGGCGGGCCGGGTCCGCTGCGTCAGACCCGGCCCGCCCGCTTCCCCCGCTTCCCCCGCATCTCCGGCGGCCGCCTCCCCAGGGGGTACCGACCCGGTCAGGGCGCTTCCCGGGCCGGCTCCCCCTGGCCCCCGGACGCCCCCATCCGCCTCGGGAGTCCGACGGCCGGGCGATCAGCGTGCCCGGTGGTTCCTGCGCGGGTCTTGGAAAAAAGCGCACCGCGGCCGGAGCTGAGAAGCAGGCTCGTCGGCTCGCCCGCCAGCCGGTCGGCCAGGGCGCTCGCGGCCGGCAGCCGCCGGGCCGCCAGGAACTCCCCCGGCGTGCAGCCGGTCATGGTCTTGAACTCGCCGCTGAAGTGCGCCTGGTCGTAGTACCCGCACATCGCCGCGGTCTCCGCCTGTCCGTGTCCCGCGGTCAGCAGCCGCCGCGCCCGCTGCAGCCGCAGCACCCGGGCCGCCGCCTTCGGCGCAAGGCCGATCTGCTGCCGGAAGCGGTTCTCCAAGTGCCGTACGCTCCAGCCCACTTCCTCGGCCAGCCGGGGCACCGGGACCCGGCCGGCGCTGCGCCCCAGCAGCGACCAGGCGTGCACCACCCGCTCGGACACGGGCACGCCCGCGCGCAGCCGCTCCAGCAGCACCCGGTCGAGCAGCGCGAACCGCTCCGGCCAGCCGGGCAACACGGCGAGCGCGGCGGCGAGTTCGCCGAGTGGTACGCCCGTCGAGCCGGCCAACTCGTCCGGATCCAGCGAGCGGTTGGCCAGCTCGTACTGCGGCGTGCCGAACAGCGTGAACGCGGCCCATGGCGCGAGCAGCACCTCGATCCCGGAGAGCCGGCCACCGTGTTCACCGAGGGCGGGCAGGGTGGTCAGCCCGTTGACGACGGACACCAGGCTCACCGGGGGCCGCCCGGCCCGGGAAATGCGCACCGGCTGTTCGAAGCCCAGCAGCAGCGTGGCAGCCCCGATCGGCGTCTCCAGCCGACGGCGCGGCCGGTCGAGGGCCACCCGTATCCCGCGGTAACTGATCACTCCCGGCCGCAACGCCGGATGAGGCCGAGCAGGCACGGTCGACACGGCACTCATGGTACGAGCGACGCGGGCACCCTCTCAGGGGTGCGGGGCCCGCACTCGCACGACAACAGGAACCCGGCAGGCGAGCGGGCTCTTCTCGCATGAGTCAGTCCACTGGTCCGAATGTCTGGACAAAACATTGACAGGGCTCGGCGTACAGGACTACAAAACCGGGGAGAGTCGTGACGAAGGGAAGCCGATGGCCTACGACCTGATCACCATGGGGCGGATCGGAGTGGACCTCTATCCGCTGCAAACCGGTGTCCCGCTCGCCCAGGTGTCGTCCTTCGGCAAGTTCCTCGGCGGGTCGGCGACGAACGTCGCGGTCGCCGCGGCCCGGCTCGGCCGGCACACCGCCGTGATCACCCGGACGGGCGACGACCCGTTCGGCACCTATCTGCACGAGGCACTGCGCGGCTTCGGCGTCGACGACCGCTGGGTCACCCCGGTCGCCGGGCTCCCGACCCCGGTCACCTTCTGCGAGGTCTTCCCGCCGGACGACTTCCCGCTCTACTTCTACCGGCGGCCCAAGGCGCCCGACCTGGAGATCGACGCCCATGACCTGGACCTCGACGCCATCCGCGAGGCCCGTATCTTCTGGGTCACCGGCACCGGCCTGAGCGAGGAGCCGAGCCGTACGGCCACCCTCGCGGCCCTCGCCCACCGGGCGAAGGCGGGCACGACGGTCTTCGATCTCGACTGGCGCCCGATGTTCTGGACCCACCCCGACGAGGCCCGCCCCTTCTATGCCGAGGCGCTGAAGCGCACGACCGTCGCCGTCGGCAACCTGGACGAGGTGGAAGTCGCCACCGGCGTACGCGACCCGCATGCCGCCGCCCGCGCGCTCCTGGACGCCGGGGTCGAGATCGCCGTCGTCAAGCAGGGACCCAAGGGTGTCCTGGCCGTCAGCCGCACCGGCGAGTCCGCCGAGGTCCCGCCCCTCCCCGTCACCGTCCTCAACGGACTCGGCGCCGGAGACGCCTTCGGCGGCTCCCTCTGCAACGGCCTCCTCGCGGGCTGGGATCTGGAGACGATCATGCGGCACGCCAACGCGGCCGGCGCCATCGTCGCCTCCCGCCTGGAGTGCTCGTCGGCGATGCCCACCCCGGACGAGGTGGCCGCCGTGCTCGACGCGGGAGCGGTGCTGTGAGGGCCGGCCGGGTCACGGGCACCCACACCGAGGGCGGCTCCGGCACCCGCACCCCACGTGTGGATGTCGCCGAGCTCGTCCGCATCCGCACCCATCACCCCGAGGCGATCGCCGAGGCCGCCGTCCGCCGGGCACGCCGTCCGCTGCTGAACGACAACGGCCGGCTGATGATCGTCGCCGCCGACCACCCGGCCCGCGGCGCGCTCGGCGTCGGCGACCGCAAGCTCGCCATGGCCAACCGCGCCGACCTGCTGGAACGGCTGTGCCTGGCGCTGTCCCGGCCCGGCGTCGACGGGGTCCTCGCCACCGCCGACATCCTGGACGACCTGCTGCTGCTCGGCGCCCTCGACCACAAGGTCGTCATGGGGTCGATGAACCGCGGTGGTCTGCAGGGCGCGCGCTTCGAGCTGGACGACCGCTTCACCGGGCACCGCCCCGAGGACCTCCAGCGGCTCGGCTTCGACGCGGGCAAACTGCTGCTGCGGATCGACTACGACGACCCGGGTTCCCTGACCACCCTGGAGTCCACCGCCCGCGCCATCGACGACATGGCCGCGCGCCGGCTGCCGGTGTTCGTGGAGCCGTTCATCAGCCGCCGCGGCCCTGAGGGGAAGGTCAGGAACGACCTGTCGGCCGAGGCGGTCACCCGGTCCATCGCCATCGCCTCCGGCCTCGGCGGCTCCTCCGCCTACACCTGGCTGAAGGTGCCCGTCACCGAGAACCCCGACGACATGGCCCGGGTCATGGAGACCTCGACCCTGCCGGCCGTGCTGCTCGGCGGTGACATCGGGGACTCGCCCGAGGACCAGGTCGCCGCGTACGAGAAGTGGCGCGGCGCGCTCCAACTGCCCACCGTGCGCGGCCTGGTGGTCGGCCGCTCGCTGCTGTACCCGGCGGACGGCGATGTGGCCGCCGCCGTGGACACCGCCGTAGGACTGCTGTGAGGGCCGCATGACCAGCACCGATCTGCATCTGCCCAGGGGCGCCACCGCGAACGCCCAGTACACCGTCGACATCGATCCCAAGTTGGCCGGCTGGACACACAGCAGCCTGCGTGTCGTCGAGTTGGCGCCCGGCGGCAGCCATACGTTCACCACCGGCGACAGCGAGTGGATCGTGCTTCCGCTGCGCGGCGGATGTACCGTCCACACTGAGGAAAACGAGTTCCAACTCCTGGGCCGGGACAGCGTGTTCGCGGACGTCTCCGACTTCGCGTACGTGCCCCGGGACGCCCGGGTCCAGATCGCCTCCGGCGCGGGAGGCCGCTTCGCCCTGGCAGGAGCGAAGTGCGAGCGACGACTCCCCGCCCGCTACGGCCCCGCGCCGGAGGTCCCCGTCGAGGAGCGCGGCAGCGGCACCTGCGCCCGCAAGGTGCGCAACTTCGCCTCCGCGGCCCGCGCCGGAGGCGCTGACGGACAGGGCTTCGACTGCGACAAGCTGATCGCCGTCGAGGTGATCACACCGGGCGGCAACTGGTCCTCGTACCCGCCGCACAAGCACGATGAGCACCGACCGGGCCAGGAGTCCGAGCTGGAGGAGATCTACTACTTCGAGATCGACGGCCCGAGCGGTCTCGGCTATCAGCGCGTGTTCCCCTCGCGAGAGGGCGGCTCGGACGTGCTCGCCGAGGTCCGTTCCGGTGATGCCGTCCTCGTCCCCGACGGCTGGCACGGCCCGTCCATCGCCCAGCCCGGGCATGACATGTACTACCTGAACGTCATGGCGGGCCCCGGCGAGACCCGGGAGTGGCGGATCTGCTTCCACCCGGACCACACCGAGACCACAGGGGGATACCGATGACGATCCGGCTGACCGTCGCCCAGGCGCTCGTCCGCTTCCTCGCCGCCCAGTACACCGAACGCGACGGCGAGAGGCAGCGGCTGATCGGCGCCACCTGGGGCATCTTCGGCCATGGCAATGTGGCCGGCCTCGGCCAGGCGCTGATCGAGTACGCCGACGCCATGCCGTACCACCAGGGCCGTAACGAGCAGTCCATGGTGCACGCGGCCGTCGGCTACGCCCGGCAGTCCAACCGGCTGTCCACGCACGCGGTGACGACGTCGATCGGCCCCGGCGCCACCAACCTCGTCACCGGCGCGGCCCTCGCGACCATCAACCACCTCCCGGTCCTGCTCCTGCCCGGCGACGTCTTCGCGACCCGCCCCGCCGACCCGGTGCTGCAGCAGCTGGAGGTGCCGTACGCGGGCGATGTGTCGGTCAACGACAGCCTGCGCCCGGTGTCGAGGTACTTCGACCGCGTCACCCGGCCCGAGGCCCTGATCCCGTCGGTGCTGCAGGCCATGCGGGTCCTCACCGACCCGGTCGAGACCGGCGCGGTCACGCTCGCCCTGCCGCAGGACGTGCAGGCGGAGGCCTTCGACTGGCCGGAGGAGTTCTTCGCCAAGCGCGTGTGGACGGTACGCCGGCCGGGCGCGGACCCCGTCGAGCTGGCCGAGGCGGTCCGGGTGATCCGCGACGCGCGCCGGCCCCTGGTCATCGCGGGCGGCGGAGTCCACCACAGCCGCGCCGAGGCAGCCCTCGCCGAGTTCGCCGAGGTCACCCGCATCCCGGTCGCCTCCACCCAGGCCGGCAAGGGCTCCCTGCGGTACGACCATCCGCAGGACGTCGGCGGGATCGGCCACACCGGCACCGCGACCGCCGACGAACTGGCCCGCACGGCCGACCTGGTGATCGGCGTCGGCACCCGCTACACCGACTTCACCACCGCCTCCGGCACTCTTTTCGCGCATCCGGGCGTCCGATTCCTGAACCTCAACATCGCGCCCTTCGACGGCCACAAGCTGTCCGGACTCCCGCTGGTCGCCGACGCCCGCAGCGGCCTGGGCGAGCTGACCGAGGCCCTTCAGATGCACGGCCACCGCGTCCAGGACTCCTATGTCACCGAGTACACCGAGGACAAGGAGCGCTGGGAGCAGCGCGTCGACGCCTGCTTCGAGGCCGGGGAGATCGACGTACGGCCGACCCAGCCGCAGGTCATCGGGGCCCTGGACGCCCTGGTGGACGAGTCCGACATCATCGTCAACGCGGCGGGCTCGCTCCCGGGCGATCTGCACAAGCTGTGGCGGGCGCGGTCGGTGGACCAGTACCACCTGGAGTACGGCTACTCCTGCATGGGCTACGAGATCCCGGCCGCGCTCGGCGTGAAGCTGGCCGCGCCGGAGCGGAACGTGTGGGCGCTGGTCGGCGACGGTACCTATCTGATGATGCCGACGGAGATCGTGACCGCCGTACAGGAGGGCGTCGCGATCAAGATCCTGCTGGTGCAGAACCACGGGTACGCGTCCATCGGCGGGCTCTCGGAGTCGGTGGGCGGCGAGCGGTTCGGCACCGCGTATCGCTTCCAGGCCGAGGACGGCACGTTCACGGGCGCCCCGCTGCCCGTCGACCTCGCCGCCAACGCGGCCAGCCTGGGTATGCGGGTACTGCGCGCGAAGACCGTGCGGGAGCTGCGCGCGGCGCTCGCCGAGGCGCGGGCCGCCGACACTCCCACATGTGTCTACGTGGAGACCGAAACGTCCGACACTGTGTCGGGCGCGCCCCCGGCGCAGGCCTGGTGGGATGTTCCTGTGGCCGAGACCGCGACCAGATCGTCCGCGGTCAAGGCACGTGAGCTGTACGAACGGCACGTCTCGACCCGACGCCGCCATCTGTAATAAGGAGTCTCTGGGCATGACGAAGATCGTCAACCACTGGATCGGCGGCAAGACCGCCGAAGGCGCGTCGGGCACGTACGGGCCGGTCACGGACCCGGCGACCGGCGCGGTCACCACGAAGGTCGCGTTCGCGTCGGTCGAGGAGGTGGACGCGGCCGTCGCGGCGGCCAAGGACGCCTTCGCGACCTGGGGCCGCTCGTCGCTGGCCCAGCGGACCACCATCCTCTTCAGGTTCCGCGCGCTGCTGGACGCCCACCGCGACGAGATCGCCGAGCTGATCACCGCCGAGCACGGCAAGGTGCACTCCGACGCGCTCGGTGAGGTCGCGCGCGGGCTGGAGATCGTCGACCTGGCCTGTGGCATCAACGTGCAGCTCAAGGGCGAGCTGTCCACACAGGTCGCGAACCGCGTCGACGTGGCCGCGATCCGCCAGCCGCTCGGTGTCGTCGCGGGCATCACGCCGTTCAACTTCCCGGCGATGGTCCCGATGTGGATGTTCCCGATCGCGATCGCGTGCGGCAACACCTTCGTGCTGAAGCCGTCCGAGAAGGACCCGTCGGCCTCCATCAGGATCGCCGAGCTGCTGTCGGAGGCCGGTCTGCCGGACGGCGTCTTCAACGTCGTACACGGCGACAAGGTGGCCGTGGACCGGCTCCTGGAGCACCCGGACGTCAAGGCCGTCTCGTTCGTCGGCTCGACCCCGATCGCCCGCTACATCCACACCACCGCCTCCGCCAACGGCAAGCGCGTGCAGGCCCTCGGCGGCGCCAAGAACCACATGCTGGTCCTGCCGGACGCCGACCTGGACGCGGCCGCGGACGCCGCGGTGAGCGCCGCCTACGGCTCCGCGGGCGAGCGCTGCATGGCCATCTCGGCCGTCGTCGCGGTCGGCGCGATCGGCGACACGCTGGTGGAGAAGATCCGCGAGCGCGCCGAGAAGATCAAGATCGGTCCGGGCAACGACCCGACGTCCGAGATGGGCCCGCTGATCACCAAGGTCCACCGCGACAAGGTGGCCTCCTACGTCGAGGGCGCGGCGGCCGAGGGCGCCGAGGTCGTGCTGGACGGCACCGGCTACACGGTCGAGGGCTTCGAGGACGGCCACTGGATCGGCATCTCGCTGCTCGACAAGGTGCCCACCAGCGCCAAGGCCTACCAGGACGAGATCTTCGGCCCGGTGCTGTGCGTGCTGCGCGTGGACACCTACGACGAGGGCGTGGCGCTCATCAACGCCTCGCCGTTCGGCAACGGCACCGCGATCTTCACCCGGGACGGTGGCGCGGCCCGCCGCTTCCAGCTGGAGATCGAGGCGGGCATGGTCGGCGTGAACGTGCCGATCCCGGTGCCGGTGGGCTACCACTCCTTCGGTGGCTGGAAGGACTCGCTCTTCGGCGACCACCACATCTACGGCAACGACGGCACGCACTTCTACACCCGCGGCAAGGTCGTGACCACCCGCTGGCCCGACCCGTCCGAGGCCCCGGCGGGCGTGGACCTGGGCTTCCCGCGCAACCACTGACCGCAGCCAGAACCCGTTGTCAGGCCGTCCGGATTCCGGACGGCCTGACATTTTTTTGACGCCCCGGCTGCGGTTCCCGTTTATGCGGGACGAAACGGATGGCGAAGGGGCTATGTGGAGATGACCTTTGAAAGCAAGGTCACATTCGCCGAGAGCTTGATGAATGCCTCTATGGGGCGTCACCGCCTGGGAATGTGATGTTCCGTAAGGGAAATCGCATGTGCGGATTCCGAAGGTGAACGGCCATTGACGCGCTGGTTTTCGTCGGGGTTCTCTATGCGGGCCGGGAGCGGACGAGACGAACGCAGGACGATCCGCCGGAGGCGATAGCGCTCCCGACCCCACCCTCAGCCGTACGACGATCGGAACCGCCGCATGACCGACACGCTCCCGCAGTCCGTGGCCGATACCGCGCCCGCCGCCCAGGCGCCGGGCCTGAAGCGTTCCATCGGTGTCGTCGGCGGCACCCTGCTGACGCTGTCGTGCGTCACGCCCGCCTCCACGCTGTTCGTGATCGTGCCCGACCTCTTCTCCAGCCTGGGCACGGCGACCGCGCTCTGCATCGCCATCGGCGCGCTGCTCTGTATACCCGTGGCGTTCTGCTACTCGGAGCTGGGCACCCTCATCCCCAGCGCGGGCGGCGAGTACGCCATGGTCTCCACCCTGGCCGGGCGGCTCGCCGGCTGGCTGGCCTTCGTGATGTCACTGCTCGTCGTGATGATCGTCCCTCCGGTCATCGCGATGGGCACCGCCGACTACCTCGCCCCGGTCGTCCACCTCGACCCGTCCCTCACGGGCGCCGGCGTGATGCTCGCGGCCACCCTCGCCGGTCTGCTGGACCTGCGCGCCAACGCCTGGATCACCGGCATCTTCCTGGTCCTGGAGGTCGTCGCCGCCGGAGTCGTCGCCGTCCTCGGCTTCAGTCACGCGCACCGCGGCCTGGGCAGCCTCGGTTCCCTGCAGGTCGCCGGCGAGCACGCGCACGTCAACGCCGTCACGGCCATGATGGTCGTCTCCGGGCTCGCCATCGCCCTCTTCGTCACCCAGGGCTTCTCCACCGCCGTCTACCTCTCCGAGGAGCTGGAGAACCCGCGCCGCAACGTCGCCCGTACCGTCCTCGCGACGCTCGCCATCTCCAGCGTCGTCATCCTGGTGCCGGTCGTGGCGATCACTCTGGGCGCCGGTGACCTCAAGGCCCTGACCGGCGGCGACATCTCCAGCATGGTCATCGCCTGGAGCAACTCGGCCGTCGGCACCTTCGTCAGCCTGTGCGTCGCCCTCGCGATCATCAACGCGGGCATCGTCATGGTCATCCAGAACTCCCGCGTCCTGTTCGCCTCCGCCCGCGACAAGGCCTGGCCCTCCCCGGTCAACAACGCCCTCGCCAAGCTCGGCCGGTTCGGCTCCCCCTGGGTCGCCACCCTCGTCGTCGGCGTCCCCGGCGCGTTCCTCTGCTTCGTCAACCTGGACACCCTCTACGGCGTCACCGGCGTCGCCGTCACCGGCCTGTACCTGCTGGTCGCGATCGCCTCGCTGCTCGGCCGGCGCGGCGCGCACGGCGGCAAGCAGGCATGGCGGATGCCGCTGTGGCCGGCGATGCCGGTCCTGCTGATCGCCGTCCTCGTCTACATCCTGGTCGAGCAGGACCCGTCGTACCTCCTGTGGACCGGCGGCATCACCGCCGTCGCCACCCTCTACTGGGCCTTCTACCTCCGCCCGCGCCGCGCGACCCGCTGGCTGGTGTCCCTCCCGGAGGACGTCCGGGAAGCCGAGCCGGCCCAGGCGTAGGCCCCGGGTGGGGTGCGGGGCTCGCTCTCAGGCGTCACGCGAAGCGAAGTCCCACGTCAGCACCGTGCACGTCCCGTCGTCCTTGCCGCCCGCACTGCGATAGGCGGCAAGGGCGACGTCGTTCCCGGCATCGACACCGACCCACATGCCGTAACAGCCCCGCTCCCGGGCCAGCGCGGCCAGCCGCTCCACCAGCGCCCGCCCGATGCCCCGGCGCCGGTACGGCTCGTCCACGGCCAGCTCGTACAGGAACATCTCGGTGCCCTTGTCGGGGTGGACCGTCTCGACCCCGCTGACGAAGCCGGCCGGCCCGCCGTCGGCGTACGCCAGCAGCAGATGGTGCCCGGCAGTGGTGAGGAAACGCTCCGCCCACTCGGGGCGCGCCGGGTTGTCGAACAGGTGCTCGGCGGCGACGACTTCGGCGACGGTGGCGGCCCGGCGTATGTCCATGCGTCTTCGTACCACGGCTGGTGTACGCCGGGCAGACCCCGTACTCCTGGGGGAGGGGCGGGTGTTCAGCCCAGCGGCTCCGTCGGTTGTCGGTGGCGGCCCGTACCGTTGAGGCATGGATCTTCGCCCGCCCCTCCGGGGGCGTTTGAGGAAGCGCTTGCCCTCGGTGCGGGGGCTGCTCAAGGGGCCGCGCAGGCTGGTCGCCGCCGCGGCCGCCGTCGTGGTGCTCGTCGGCGCTGGGACCTGGACCGCGGCCGTCGCCTCCGCGGACACACGCACGGTCCGCGAGAGCGACCAGGTCATGGCGGTCGACGGCGTGCGCCTGGACACCTCGTTCTTCGCCCCGGCCGGCCCCGGCCGCCACCCGGCCGTGTTGCTGGCGCACGGCTTCGGCGGCAGCAAGGACGACATGCGCGGCCAGGCCGAGGACCTCGCCCGGGACGGGTACGCGGTCCTGACCTGGTCCGCGCGCGGCTTCGGCACCTCCACCGGCAAGATCGGGCTCAACGACCCGAAGGCCGAGGTCGCCGACGTCTCCCGGCTCATCGACTGGCTGGCCAGGCGGCCCGAGGTCCGGCTCGACAAACCGGGCGACCCGCGCGTGGGCCTGGCCGGCGGCTCCTACGGCGGCGCGATCTCCCTGCTCGCTGCCGGGTACGACCACCGGGTCGACGCCATCGCCCCGGCCATCACGTACTGGAACCTCGCGGACGCCCTGTTCCCGAACGGCGTGTTCAAGAAGCTGTGGACCGGCATCTTCTTCAACACCGGCGGCGGCTGCGCCCGTTTCGAACCCGCGCTGTGCCGGATGTACGACAGGGTCGCCGAGTCCGGCACCCCGGACGCGGCCGCCCGCAAGCTGTTGGAGGAGCGCTCTCCGTCCGCCGTCGGCTCCCGCATCAAGGTGCCCACGCTGCTGCTGCAGGGTCAGACGGACTCCCTGTTCACCCTCGCCCAGTCCGACGCGGCCGAAAGGGCGATCCGGGCGAACGGCGCCCCCGTGGACGTCGACTGGATCGCGGGCGGCCATGACGGCGGCGACATGGAGGCGGGCCGGGTCCAGGCACGCGTGCGTGCATGGTTCGACCACTATCTGAAGGGCGGCAAGAGCGCGGGCACCGGCCCCGCCTTCCGGATCACCCGCACCGGCGGCGTCAACTCCGGCGACGGCACGGCCCAGCTGCGCGGCGCGAGCTCCGCCGCCTACCCCGGCCTGCGCGACCA
>NZ_CM002285.1:6330268-6345121 GCF_000497445.1 Streptomyces roseochromogenus subsp. oscitans DS 12.976
GACCGGCGGCACCCGGCACATCACCAACCCGGCCGGCGCCAGCCCGCCCGGCGTCTCCGCGCTGCCCGGCCTCGGCGGCACCGGCGGCCTGACCCAGCTGTCCGCGCTCGGCCTCGGCGTCTCCCTCGACTTCCCCGGCCAGTACGCCGGCTTCGACTCCGCGCCGCTCCGCCGCGACCTGCAGATCACCGGCACCCCGACCGCCACCGTCCACATCACCTCGACCACCGACGACGCCGTCCTGTTCGGCAAGGTCTACGACATCGGCCCCGACGGCACCCAGCAGGTGCTGCCGAGCCAGCTCGTCGCCCCTTTCCGGGTGACCGGCGCCAAGACCGGCAAGGACGTCACGGTCACCCTCCCGGCGATCGACCACGAGGTGCAAAAGGGCCACAGGCTCCGACTGGTCCTCGCCTCCACCGACCTCGGCTATGCCTCACCGGCCGCCCCGGCCACCTACACCGTCTCCCTGAAGGGAGACCTGAGTGTGCCGACGGCACCCGCCGTCACCACCGCCGCGGCACCCCTGCCCGCCTGGGTGTGGTGGCTGCCGGCGGCCGGTGCGGCGACCGCGCTCGCCCTGCTGCTCACCGCCCGCCGCCGCACGGCCACCCCCGCGCCGGACCCGCAGCTGGCCGAAGTCCCGCTGGAGATCAAGGACTTGAGCAAGCGGTACGCGAAGTCCGCCGACCGGTTCGCGGTGCGCGAGCTGTCCTTCCGCGTCGAGAAGGGCCAGGTGCTCGGCCTGCTCGGGCCCAACGGCGCGGGCAAGACCACCACCCTGCGTATGCTGATGGGCCTCATCACCCCGGACGACGGCGAGATCCGCGTCTTCGGCCACGCCATCCGGCCCGGCGCGCCCGTGCTGTCGAAAGTCGGCGCCTTCGTGGAGGGCGCGGGCTTCCTGCCGCATCTGTCCGGCCGGGAGAACCTGGAGCTGTACTGGCGGGCCACCGGCCGCCCGCCGGAGGACGCCCATCTGGACGAGGCCCTGGAGATCGCCGGGCTCGGCGACGCGCTCGCCCGCGCGGTGCGCACCTACTCCCAGGGCATGCGCCAGCGCCTCGCCATCGCCCAGGCCATGCTCGGCCTGCCCGACCTGCTCATCCTCGACGAACCCACCAACGGCCTCGACCCGCCCCAGATCCGCGAGATGCGCGAGGTGATGATCCGCTACGCGGCCGCCGGGCGTACGGTGATCGTCTCCAGTCATCTCCTCGCCGAGGTCGAGCAGTCCTGCACGCATCTGGTGGTGATGGACCGCGGCCGGCTCGTCCAGGCGGGCCCCGTCCGGGACATCATCGGCTCCGGCGACACCCTGCTCATCGGTACCGCCACTCCCGTGGAGGAGCCGGTCGCGGAGAAGGTGGCCGCGCTGCCCGGCGTCGCCTCCGCCGTGTGCACCGACGACGGGCTGCTGGTCCGGCTGGCTGCCGGCGGCACCGCCGAGCGGCTCGTCGCGGAGCTGGTGCGGCTGGACGTGCCCGTCGCCTCGGTCGGCCCGCACCGGCGCCTGGAAGACGCCTTCCTCACCCTGATAGGAGGTTCCGCATGAGCGCGCTCACCGAGGTCGCCTCCGGCTATCAGACACGGCACACGCTGCCCCTGCGGGTCGAGCTGGTCCGGCAGCTCAAGCGGCGGCGCACGCTGATCACGGGCGCCGTCCTGGTCCTGCTGCCGTTCGTGCTGCTGATCGCCTTCGCGATCGGCGGCGACCCGGCCGCCCGCAACGACCGGATCACCCTGATGAACACGGCCACTGCGTCCGGCGCCAATTTCGCCGCGGTGAACCTGTTCGTCTCGGCCGGCTTTCTGCTGGTGATCCCGGTCGCCCTGTTCTGCGGGGACACGGTCGCCTCAGAGGCCGGCTGGTCCTCCCTGCGCTATCTGCTCGCCGCACCCGTGCCCCGCGCCCGGCTGCTGTGGTCCAAGCTGGTCGTGGCGCTCGGGCTGAGCCTGGTCGCGATGATCCTGCTCCCGGTGGTCGCCCTCGCGGCCGGTACGGCGGCCTACGGCTGGGGCCCACTGCAGATCCCCACCGGCGGTGCGCTCGACACCGGGGCGGCGGTGCAGCGGCTCGCGGTCACCGTGGCGTACATCTTCGTGTCCCAACTGGTCACCGCGGGGCTCGCGTTCTGGCTGTCGACGAGGACGGACGCCCCGCTCGGCGCGGTCGGCGGCGCGGTCGGCCTGACCATCGTCGGCAATGTCCTGGACGCCGTCACCGCGCTCGGCCACTGGCGTGATTTCCTGCCCGCGCACTGGCAGTTCGCCTGGGCCGACATCGTGCAGCCGCACCCCGAATGGTCCGGCATGATCCAGGGGACGTCGATCTCCCTCACCTACGCATGCGTACTCTTCGCGCTGGCCTTCCGGGGATTCGCCCGCAAAGACGTGGTGTCCTAGTTTTCTGGTCAGCTGCTTTTCGCCCGGCATATTGACTTTCTCACGCTTGGAACACCATACGATCAATCGATTCGCCGACCGGATGCAAATCCCTCTGGAGAATTCCGAGAAATGCGCTTCTTCACTCCCGTGGCATTCATGCGTATGGAGTAGTGCATCGCTTTGGGCGCACTGCGGACTGCTATGTTCTGCGTCTGTCGGATCAGAGGTAACTTCAAGTGAGGTGAATCATGAAGAAGGCAGTTTTCACAACTGCGGCGTTGGCCATCGGCGCGAGTCTCGTGGGTGGCTCCGCCGTCGCGGCGTCGGCCGCCACCAAGGCGCCTGCTCGCGAAACCGGCCCGCTCGGCCTCATGTCCCAGACCGAGGTGACTCCGGCGCTCGTGCCCGCGGCCGACACCGTGATGCGAGTGGCAAAGCAGGGCAGTCTGACCAAGGGCAGTGCGTTCGACCAGAACCAGTCGTCGGCGGTCACCGGCACCAACAAGGCGGCGAAAGTCTCCGGCGTATACCTGGACGGGATGGGCCGGGGCAGCAACAAGAAGCCCGCAATTCCGCTGAAGAATCCCGTGGGAACCGGTTCCGTCCAGCTCCACCCGCTGAACGGCCCGACGAGTGCCGGTCTCGGTAGCCTGCTCAATCAGAGGTGACCGGAATTCTGACACTCTGATCCGGTTCTCGTCCGCCGCAAACCGACACCGCAGCACCGCGGGACGGACCCGCGGTGGCCCTCCTGGTACGACCCACGTCCGGCGCATCACGCAGGCGCAGACCCCAGCTGCCCCAGCCGGACCAGTGGCTCCGCGCCCGTCCGGCGCCCGATGCGTGCCGGGGATACGCCTCAAGCCTGTCCGGCCCACTGGATTCCTCCTTGCCAGTGGGCCGGACGCACGTCGGCATTCATTCCTCCGCTGCGGCCCGGCTAATACAGTGCACGGTCGTCGTTCCGCCATCCGGTGGAATCCGTACCGTATGGGTAGTGTCTGCGTGACTTTTCGCCACATATTTCGGTTTCTTGCTATGTAAGCGCGGCTTACCGTGAATCCAGGAAGGAACCGAGTTGACCAGGAAGTTCGCGGTCATCACTGCACTCGCCCTTGGTGCTGTCTGCGGCAGCGCCGGCGTTGCCTCCGCCCACTCGAACACGACCAACGCCACTGGTGGCAACGGCTTCGCGGAGTCCCCGGTCGTCGTGAACGCCCCTCAGCAGGGTGTGGTTGTCGTCAACGGCTCGCTCATCGATGGCCGCTGCATCGCGCCGTGGTCCAACGGTGCCGTCCTCGGCGGCGTCGTTCCGCCGAACTCGCACTATGCCGCCTGTGACACGGCGACTGTGAACCAGGCGCAGAACGCCCCGTACGCCGGCGGCCTGCTCTTCTGACCCCTGCTCAGATTGATTCCGAGCAGGTGAACCCCTCACAACGCAGTCCGGAAAGGACATCTCATGCGTAACAAGGTTACGGCCATCTCCGCGCTCGCTGCGGGCATCGTCCTGGCGGCCGCCGGCACCGCCGCAGCCGACAACTGCACGACCGTCACCGGTGGCAACGGCTTCTCGGAGTCCCCGGTCGTCGTGAACGCCCCGCAGCAGGGCGCCATCGTTTCCAACGGCTCGCTCGTCGACCTGCGTTGCGTCGCGCCGTGGTCGAACGGCGCCGTACTCGGTGGCGTCGCCGCGCCGAACTCGCACTACGCCGCCTGCAACACGGCGAATGTGAACCAGCAGCAGAACGCCACGTACACCGGCGGTCTGCTCTTCTGACCCCCCTTTTGCTCCGGTCCATCCGGAGCAGGGCGGGGGCGTCGGCTGACGCCCCCGCCCGAACCGCCCCTCCCACCGAAAGGCGCATCTCATGCGTAAGAAGGTTACGGCCCTCTCCGTCCTGGCCGCGGGCCTCGTCCTGGCGGCCGGCGGCACCGCTGCGGCCGACGACAACACCACCACCGCCAACGGCGGCAACGGCTTCGCGGAGTCCCCGGTCGTCGTGAACTCCCCTCAGCAGGGCCTTGTCGTCTCCAACGGCTCCCTGGTCGACGGCCGCTGCATCGCGCCGTGGTCGAACGGTGCCGTCATCGGTGGCATCGTCGCCCCGAACTCGCACTACGCGGCCTGCAACACGGCCACGATCGACCAGTCGCAGAACTCCCCGTACGCCGGCGGCCTGCTGTTCTGAGCAGTCCCGAACAGTCCCAGCCTGGCGGCCCGCCGAACTACGGCGGGCCGTCAGCTGCTTTTCTGCATTTCCGCATACGTCCGCATACGGGTGTGGGCCCGGAAAAGCCGAAGGCCGGCTCCGAGGAACGGAGCCGACCCGAATGGCCCAGCGAGGTGTGCGTCTTTACCTGACGACGGGAAGCTTGGCCGGCAGCTTGGAGGGAAGCTTGGCGGGGCTCTTGCCGTTGAGCGGGTTCGGCAGGGTGCGGCCGAAGACGGGGGTCTGGATGATGCCCGAGTCCTTCACGCCCTCCGTCGTGCTCCTGACGTTGTCGGTCACGCCGCCCATGGGAATCGCGGCCGCGTTGGGGAGCGAGTGGGCCACCGACTTCCCGTCCTCGAGAAGGCCCTGCGCCGGCACGTCCGCGGCAACGGCGGGCGCCGCCGCGGCACCGGCGATGGCCAGGGTGCCGACCATGAGGGCGGCAGCCTTCAGATTCTTCATTGTGTTCCTTTCGTACGCAGCTCGAGTCACCGGAGGGGACTCGCTCCTCGAGGCATCGCGAGTGTCTGGGCTCTCGCTTCTCCTGGGCTAACGAGAGACAGACACCACGGGAAACTCCGCTGCTGACAAGTTCTCGGAACTCATACATCCTGAAAGGCCGTGCGGAATTCTCATCGGATTATCTGCCAGGCTGCTCGTCGGCGTGCGATGGAGCCAAGCGGGTGAGGGGTACGGGAAATATCACTCTGATGACGGCCCTCATTCCGACACAGGTGACGGGTTGGTAGAAAAAGACGGATAAGCGGCTAGTGTTGCATCCGAATCCGACGCGTTTTATGCCGAACCTACGATCACATCCTTCGTGCTGGGTTCGGAATGTTTCTTCGGAAGGGAAGCCTCGGTCATGCGCATTCCCCTCGGTTCCGTCCCCCACCGTGCGACGCGGCCCGCCGCACGCGAGCCGCACGTCCTGCACGTCACCCAGCCGGTCGAGGGCGGTGTCGCCCGGTTCGTGACGGACCTGGCGACGGCGCAGCTCGCCGCGGGGCTGCGCGTCACCGTGGCCTGCCCCCGGGGCGGCACGCTGCCCCACGCACTGCGCGAGGCGGGCTGCAGGGTGCTGCCCTGGGAAGCGACCCGCTCACCGGGGCCTCGACTCCCCGGTGAGGTGGCGCGGTTGGCGCGACTCGTGCGCGACGTGCGGCCCGATGTGCTGCATGCGCACAGCGCGAAGGCGGGGCTCGCTGCGCGACTCGCGCTGCGCGGCCGGCGGCCCACCGTCTTCCAGCCGCACGCCTGGTCGTTCGAGGCCGTGGACGGCGTCATGGCCCAAGCCGCGCTGCGGTGGGAGCAGTTCGCGGCGCGCTGGGCCACGCGCGTGCTGTGCGTGAGCGAGGCCGAAAGGCGTACCGGGGAGCAGCACGGCATCGTCGCCCGGTGGCACGTGATCCCCAACGGGGTCGACACGAGCAGGTTCCAGCCGGAAGGGAACGTCGCCCGGTCCGCGGCCGGCCCGCTCGTCGTGTGCGTGGGACGGCT
Source organism: Streptomyces roseochromogenus subsp. oscitans DS 12.976 (assembly GCF_000497445.1). Lineage (NCBI taxonomy): Bacteria > Bacillati > Actinomycetota > Actinomycetes > Kitasatosporales > Streptomycetaceae > Streptomyces > Streptomyces roseochromogenus. Next base: position 6,336,373 of record NZ_CM002285.1, read on the forward strand.
GTGCCGCCAGAAGGGCCAGGACGTGCTGCTGCAGGCCTGGCCCGCCGTGGTGCGGCAACTGCCCGCCGCCCGGCTGGTGCTGGTCGGCGACGGTCCGGACGCGGCCCGGCTGCGTGCCATGGCGCCCCCGTCGGTGGAGTTCGCCGGCCCGGCAGCCGACGCCGCACCCTGGTACCGGGCCGCCGACGTCGTGGTCCTGCCGTCCCGCTGGGAGGGCATGGCGCTCGTTCCGCTGGAGGCCATGGCGTGTGCCCGGCCGGTCCTCGTCACGGACGTGGACGGGGCGCGCGAGAGCCTGCCGCCCGGCCATCTGCCGCACTGCGTGGTGCCGCCGGAGGACCCCGACACGCTCGCACGCGCGCTGACGGCGCTCCTGCTCCGCGGGCCGCTGCGCGCCGCACTGGGCGCACAGGGCCGCGCCCATGTGCTCGCCGCCCACGACGTACAGCAGACCGCGGACGCGGTGACCGATGTGTACCGCGAACTGCTCGGCATCGTCACCACGCTGGTCGTGGTACCCAACCAGAGCAGAGAGTCCATCACCACATGACTGCGGAAAGCACTGTTCCTCCTCCTGCCGGGGGGTCCCGTGGGGCGGCGGGGAGCGCCGTCTCCCTCCTCGACCCGCCCGGCGCCGCCACCGGGCCCGGACCGTCCTCCGGGCGGGCGCCCCGTCGCTCGCGGCGGATCTCCCGGACCCCCCTGCTGATCGCCGACCTCAGTGGCACCCTGCTGGGCGCCCTGGTCGTGCCGGAGGCCCAGCGGAATCCGCTGCTCATCGCCTTCCTGGGGCTGTGCGTGCTGGGCCTGAACCGACGGGCCCTGCTCTACGACACCTCGGACGTCCCCGGCGTGGTGGAGGAACTGCCCGCCGTCTGCGGGCGCGTCGCCGTCGGCTGGGCGGTCGTCGCGGCGCTCTCCTCGCTGCGGCAGCTGCCGCTGACGGTGCTCGGCACCGCGTGCGCCGTGCACTGCCTGGTGGCCTGTGTGGGCCGCGAGGCGGTGCACGGACGGCGGCGCAGGGCGATCCGGCGCCGGGCCCGGCCCGCTCTGGTGGTGGGGCCGTTCCCGGCGGCGCTGCGGGTCGCGGCCGCGTTGCAGCGCAGCCCGGGCTGCGGAACGCGGCCGGTGGGCCTGGTCTGTGACACACCGGAGTCCGTGCCCGACTCCGCTGACCGGCCCCCGCTGCCGGTCCTCACCTCGCGCGAGGAGGCGCATCGGGCGCTGATCCAGAACGGTGTGGAGACGGTGCTCGTGGTGGGGCCCGCGACGCGGGTGCACAAGGCCCCGATGCTGCGGGAGCTGGCCGCGTTCGGCTGCGTTCTGTGGGAGCTCGACACGGACTCGCCGGCGTACGGCCTGCGCGGTCGTCGCGGGCGGGCGGGGCACCTCGCGGGCTTCTCCCGCAGGCTGCTCTGGCCGGGCTCCGCGCGGCGCGGCGACGGGGTCGGCAAGCGGATGCTCGACCTGGTTCTGTCCGGCGTGTTGCTGCTGCTCACCGGACCGGTGCTCGGGGTGTGCGCGGCCGTGCTGAGGTTCACCGAGGGGCCGGGCGTGGTGTTCCGGCAGGAGCGGATCGGCAAGGACGGGCGGCCGTTCACGATGCTGAAGTTCCGCACCCTGCGGCCCGCCAGCGAGCACGAGGCCGCGACCCGCTGGAGCGTGGCCGACGCGGAGGACATGAGCCGCTTCTGCCAGTTCCTGCGCCGCACCTCGCTGGACGAGCTGCTCCAGCTGTGGAACGTCTTCCGCGGCGACATGAGCCTGGTCGGGCCGCGACCCGAACGGCCCTATTTCGTCACCAAGTTCAGCCAGGCCCACCCGGGCTACCCGGCCCGCCACCGGATGCGGACCGGCATCACCGGACTCGCCCAGATCCACGGGCTGCGCGGCGACACCTCGATCGAGGACCGGTGCCGTTTCGACAACGCGTACATCGACAACTGGTCGCTGTGGCAGGACGTCTGCATCCTGGTGCGCACGGCGGTGCTGTTCGTACGGCCGACGGGGAGCTGAGCCCCGGTGAGTGCTCCCTCGACGGCCTCGCCCCCCCTCGTCCTGCCCCTGGTGCCGCCGGCGCTGCGCCGTGCCGCGCCGGTCCTGCCCGTCGTCGCGATCGTCGTCATGCTGGGGCTGCCGGTGGCACCGGAGAGCAACGCCACCCCTGCCGATGCGGTGTCTGCGCTGGTCGTGCTGTGGGCCGTCGTCCACACCGCGTGCCAGGCGCGGCGCCCGCTGACCCGGACGGCCGCCGTCGTGCTCGGGCTGCCGGTGGTGGGTCTCGCGGTGGCCGCGAGCGGGGCGGTGACGCCCGCCGAGGCCCTCACCGGACTGGCCCGCTATCTGCAGGTGTTCGTGCTCGTCCCGGTCGCGGTGGTGCTGCTGGTACGGGACCGGCGCGACGCCCGGCTGCTGCTCTGGGCGCTGGTCGGCCTCGCGCTGTGGCAGGGCGCGGTCGGGGTGCACCAGTACCTCACCGGGACCGGGGCCTCGTACCAGGGAGCCCAGATCCGGGCGGTGGGTACGTTCGGGCCGGCCGATGTGATGGGGATGGCCACCGCCGTGTCGTTCGGGCTGGTGGCCGCGGTCGGTCTCGCGCTGGGGCCTGTGCCGGAGGTCCCGTCGTCCGCCCGGAGGGCGGGCCCTCCGGGAGAGTGCGTGCCGGGCGCCGCGGGGCTGGGGGCACCTCCCACGCCCTTCAAGGCAGTGGGGGAGGGACTTCCGGCACAGGACCCAGGGGAGCGGGCGCGACGGCAGCGGCTTGTGGCGGCCGCGTGCGCGCTGGCGCTGCTGCTGCCGCTCACGGTGTCCTTCAGCCGGGGTGCCTGGATCGCCACGGCGGTCGCGTGCGGGGCGCAGCTGCTGACGGCCGGCGCACGGCGGGCGGCGCAGCTGGTTGCGGCGGCCGTCGCGGCCTCGGTGGTGCTGGTGGGCGGGTTCGGCGTGGGCGCCGCGGTGCTGCAGGAACGGCTGACCAGCATCACACGGGTCGCCGACGCGCCGGACCAGTCGGTCGTCGACCGCTACAGCCTGTGGACGGCCGCCACCGGCATGTGGCGCGGGCACCCGGTGACGGGAGTCGGGCTGAAGGCCTTTCCCGCGTACCGGGACGGACATGCCCCGCTCGCGCTGTCGTCGGGCAGCGACACGGACGCGGCGGGCTGGGGGTTCAGGCGCCGGCCGCTGCTCAGCCCGCACAACATGTATCTGCTGGTGCTCAGCGAGCAGGGCCTGCTGGGCGCGGTCACGGTGGTGGGCAGCTGGCTGGCCCTGCTGGTGTGCGCGACCGGGCGGCTGCGCCGGGCGGGGCGGGCCCGGGACTGCGCCGTCGCGGCCTGCGGGCTGCTGCTGTGGCAGTACGTGGACTTCCTGTACGCCGACATCGGCGGACCCTCCACCGTGCTGACGGGCGTGTGCCTCGGACTCGGTGCCTGGTGGGCACTGGCACGCGAGTCGACCACGGGCACGGCCGTAAAGGCATGCGGGCGATGAGATCCCCATCCGCCGCGCCACGGGGGACTGCCGACGACGCGGAGGGCGTTCTCGCGCCCGACACTTCCCCGGGCGCGTCCCCCCAAGTGTCCGAAGGCGCTTCCCCGGGCGGTTTCCTCGCGCGCGCGACCCTTGTCACGGCCGTGCTGTCCGTGGCCGGAGCGCTGCTCGGACTCGGCCGCGACCAGGCGCTCGCGCACTTCTTCGGCGCCGGCGCGGCCACCGACGCGTTCCTGGTGGCCTGGACCGTGCCGGAGATGGCGTCGACCCTGCTGATCGAGGACGGCATGGCGTTCCTGCTCGTGCCCGCGTTCAGCGTGGCGCTGGCGCGGCGGGCGGGCGGGAACGTTTCCCCCGATCCGGTGCGCGCGCTGGTCGCCGCCTCGCTGCCGCGGCTGTGTCTCGTCTTCGCCGCCGTGGCCGCCCTGTTCGTGGCCGGAGCGCCGCTGCTCGTCGGCGTCCTGGCGCCCGGCCTGCCCCACCCCGCCCTCGCGGTGGCCTGCACCCGGCTGACCGCGACCTGTGTGCTGAGCTTCGGGCTGGCCGGCTACTGCAGTGCCGCGCTCCGCGCCCACCGCGCCTATCTCGCCCCGGCGACGATCTACGTCGCCTACAACGCCGCGATCATCGCCACGATGTTCGTCCTCGTCACGCGCTGGGGTGTGCGCTCCGCCGCTCTCGGTGTGGCCCTCGGGGGATGCCTCATGGTCGCTGTACAGGCGCCGTCCGTGTGGCGCCGGATCGCCGAGCACCCCGACCGGACCGCCACCGCGTGCCGCCCGGACGGCGGGCGGCCGCTCACCCCCGCCCTCGTCCTGACGGTCCTGCTCTTCGCCCTGTGCCGCCAGTCGCAGGTCCTCATCGAGCGCCATTTCGCCTCCGAGCTGCCCTTCGGCTCCATCTCCCACCTCAACTACGCTCAGAAGATCGGGCAGTTGCCGATGTCCGTGGCGCTGATGCTCTGTATCGTCACCTTCCCGGTGCTGGCACGGGCCGTCGCCGAGGGCGACACACAGCGGGCCCGGGACCGTATCGAGCGGGATCTGGTGATGGTGACCGGCATCGCGCTGCTGGGCGCCGCGGCCATCACGGCGTGTGCTCCGCAGATCGTCCAACTCCTTTTCCAGCGCGGCGCCTTCACCGCCCACGACACCGCCGCGACCGCAGCCGTCCTGCGGGTGTACACGCTCGGGCTGCTCGGCCACACGCTGGTGGGCGCGCTGGTGCGGTCGTACTTCTCCGCCGGCCGCACCACCTGGTACCCCACGGGCGTGATGGCCGTGGGCACGGTCGCCACCGCGGTCATCAGCGCCCGCACCGTGGGGATCTGGGGCGCGCGCGGCATCGCCGCCGCCAACTGCGTCGGCATCACACTGACCGCACTGCTCCTGCTGCGCGGGCTGAGCGGCCGCAGCGTCGCCGTGCGCGTCCGGCGCGTCGTGGCCGAACTGGCCAAGCCGGTGGGCGCGGCGGCGGCCGCCGCCGGCACCGGATACCTCTGCGCACTGCCGTTCACCTCGCCCCTGGCCGGCGTCACCGCGGGCTGCCTGGGCGTCACCGCGGTCTATCTGCCGCTGGTCTGGGCCCTGGACGTGGCGGGAGCCCGGTCGCTGGCCCCCGCGGCGCTCCTCACCCTCCGAGGCCTCCCGACGCGAAGGAAGAGCCATGGTCGTTGACGCTTCCGAAGCTCACCGTACGGCCGGGCAGGAGACCGGCCCCGGCATAGGGGGACGGTCCCGCCGCGGGCCCGCCGCCTGGGTGGCCATGTACCACTCCGTCTCGGACTCCTGGGACGACCCGTTCAACATCACCGTCTCCGCCGCCCGCCTGGCCCGGCAGCTCGCCTGGCTGTGCGGCCGTGGCCTGCGCGGGGTGAGCATGCGCGAACTGCTCGCCGCCCGCGCCCAGGGCCAGGAGCGCGGGCTGGTCGGGCTCACGTTCGACGACGGGTACGCCGACTTCGTCACCACCGCGCTGCCTCTGCTCCGCCACTGGCACTGCGGTGCCACCGTGTTCGTGGTGGCCGGGCGACTCGGCGGCGAGAACGACTGGGAGGTGTCCGGCCCGCGCAAGCGGCTCCTCGACGCGGACGACATCCGCCGGCTGGCGGCCCTCGGGGTCGAGGTCGCCTCGCACGGCCTGACCCACTCCGATCTGACCTGCCTCCCGGACGACGTACTGCACGCGGAGGTCCACGGCAGCCGCACCCTGCTCGCCGAGCTGACCGGCCAGGACATCCACGGCTTCTGCTACCCGTACGGCAGGTTCGACGCGCGGGTCGGAGCCGTCGTGCACGGTGCCGGCTACCGCTACGCCTGCGCCGTCGCATCCGGTCCCAAGAGTGCCGGCGACCTGGCGCTGCCCCGGATTCACATCGGCCAGGCCGACACCGGGATGCGTCTGGAAGTGAAGCGGCGGCTTGCGCGCCCCTGGGGACGTGCCGTGGAGGCCTCATGAGAGTGCTGCACATCATCACGGGTCTCGGCGTGGGCGGCGCCGAGCAGCAACTGCGGCTGCTGCTGCGCCGGCTGCCCGCGCGGTGCGAGGTGCTCACGCTGACCCAGCCCGGTCAGGTCGCCGACGGGCTGGCCGCCGACGGCGTCCGTGTCACCCACCTCGGCATGGGCGGCAACCGGGACATCGGCGCCCTGTTCCGCCTGGCCGGGCACATCCGCGCCGGCCGCTACGACCTGGTGCACACGCATCTGTACCGGGCCTGTGTGTACGGCCGGATCGCCGCGCGTCTCGCGGGCGTGCGGGCCGTCGTGGCCACCGAACACTCCCTGGGCGCCGGGCAGTTGGAAGGCAGGGCCCTGAACGCCGGTATCCGGGCCCTGTATCTCGCCACCGAACGCCTCGGCCGGGCCACGGTCGCCGTCTCCCCGACGGTCGCCGGACTGCTGCGCGGCTGGGGCGTGCCCGACCGGCGGATCCACATCGTCCCCAACGGCATCGACGCCGGCCGTTTCCGCTTCGACGAGGTGCGCCGCAAGGAGGCCCGCGCGTTCTACGGCCTGCCGGAGGACGCGTATGCGGTGGGCTGCGTCGGCCGGCTCGTCCCCAGCAAGCGTTTCGAGGTGGCCGTACACGCGCTGGCGCTGCTGCCCGGTGATGTACGGCTGCTGCTGATCGGTGCCGGGCCCGAGGGCGAGCGGCTGCGCCGCCTCGCGGCGGACCTGGGAGTCGCGCACCGGATGCTCATGACCGGAGAGCTGCCCGGGCTGCCGGACCCGCGGTACGCCGTACCCGACCTGCCCTCGATGCTGTCCGCGCTGGACGTGCTCGTCGCGCCCGCCCTGGAAGAGACGTTCGGCCTGGCCGTGCTGGAGGCACTCGCGGCCGGCCTCCCCGTGCTGTACGCCTCCGCCCCCGCCCTCGCGGACCTGCCTCCCGAGGCGGCTCCGCACGCCCGGCGGATCACGGGCGGCGCCGGAGCGTACGCACGGGAACTGCAGCGGCTGCACGCGGCGCGACCCCGCGAACGACACGTCCCGGACGCGGTCCGGCACTACAGCATCGAGCACACCGCCCGGCAGCTGATGGACGTGTACACGGCCGTCCTGTCGGGGCACGACCCGGAAGGGAGACCCTGATGACCGACACGCCCGCACTGTCCGTGCGCCCGTACCGCCGGATTCTCTCGAAGGCCTCGCGGCTGTTGCTGCGCTGGCTGATCCCGGCCGGCGCGCTGCTCGGCGCCGCCGCCGGAGGCGCGTACGGGGTGGTGAAGCCACCGCAGTACTCGGCCACGAGCTACGTCATCGCCGTACCCTCCCAGAAGTCGAGGGCGGATCCGGCGGCGGCCCTCGGATTCGCGCAGGCCTACGGCCGTGTCGCGACCCAGCTCGCCGTGCTCGTGGAGGCACAGAAGGGGGCGGGCGAACCGGCGGCGGAGCTGCGCCGCAGCGTGCGGGCCGAGACCTCGCCCGACGCGCCGATGATCGCGATCACGGCGACCTCCGAGCGCCCCGCCTGGGCCGCCGACATCGCCAACGCCGTGTCCGGGGCGCTCACCCAGCAGGCCAAACACACCGAGAAGGCCACCGGCATCGTCCTCACGCGGCTGTCCGGCGCCGTCGAACCCACCGAGCCGTCGTCCCCGTCACCGGCCCTGTCCGCGCTGGTGGGCGCGTGCGCCGGAGGTCTGCTGGGCGGCCTCGCCCTGCTGGTCCGGCCGCGGAGGGCGGCGGCGGACAACGACAGGGGCCGGGCGCAGCTGCCCGCCCCGGCGCCCGCCGCCGACGCCCAGGAGGCGCGGTGACGACGGTGGCCGCCCGGGGGCGTGCCCTGTCGGTGCAGGTGTGCGCCGACGAGGGCGCGTTCGCGGACCTGGCGGAGGAGTGGGGGCGGCTGCACGGGGCCTGCCCGTCGGCGACACCGTTCCAGAGCCACGCCTGGCTGCATTCGTGGTGGCTGTCGTACGGAACACCGGGCGGTCTCCGGCTCGTCCTGGTACGGGACCGCGATGAACTGGTCGGTCTCGCACCGCTGATGCGGGTGCACCACCCCTGGCCGGCGCTGGTCCCGATCGGCGGCGCCATCACCGACTTCAACGATGTGCTCCTGGACGAGACGGCGGCCGCCGAGGCCGCCCCGGCGCTGACGGACGCCCTGGCCGACCTGGCCGGCACCGCACTGATCGACTTCCGCGAGGTGCGGCCGGGCGGCGCGGCGGAACGGATCTACCTCGGCTGGTGCGGCCCGCGTCATCGGGGCCGCGACTCCGTGTGCCTGGAGCTGCCCGCCCTGCCCATGGACCAGCTGATCGGGCGGCTGCCGTCGGCGCGCGCCCAGCGCGTCCGCAACAAGGTGAACAAGCTCACCCGGCTCGGCGTCGCATGGCGCGTCCTGCATCCGGACGAGACCGAGGGCGGGCTGCACCGTCTCCTGGCACTGCATCGACTGCAATGGGAGGAGCGGAAGGTGACGCCGGAACATGTGAAGCCGCGGTTTCTGGAGCACCTGATCCGCTCGGCAGGCTCGATGGCCCGCTCCGGCGAGGCGGTCGTCAGGGAGTTCCTGCTCGACGGCGAGGTGGTCGGGGCCGATCTGACGCTGATGTCGCGGAGCTGGGCGGGCCTGTATCTGTACGGCGTCCACCCGCGGCTGAGGGAGTGCAGGACGGACGTGGCGACGATGCTGCTGCGCGCCTCCACCGAGTATCTCGCCGGCAGCGGACGCCAGGTCCTGAGCCTGCTGCGCGGCAACGAGCCGTACAAGTACCGCTGGGCTCCCGAGACGGTCGTCAACCAGCGTC
>NZ_CM002285.1:6345841-6362775 GCF_000497445.1 Streptomyces roseochromogenus subsp. oscitans DS 12.976
AGCGAGGAGGCAGACGTCTGCGCGGCGGACGACACGCCGGATCTGTGGTGTCCCGCGTGTGCGGAACTGGGAAAGCCGCTGCGCGTGGTCGTCGAGGGCCGGTATCGGCTGGTGCGCTGCCGCGTGTGCCGTACACAGTATTTCCGCGCCGACCCCGCGCTCGCCGGATGCGAGGGGGAGGCACCGTTCAATGAGTACTGGGAGCAGTACAAGTTCGGCCTGTACGCGAGTGACGAGGTCCGGCGTGACTACGAAGAACGGTACGAGGCGATCCTCGATGAGGCGGAGCGCCTGACCGGACCCATCGACACGGTGCTCGACGTCGGATGCGGGATCGGGAATTTCGTCAGCTTCGCCCAGGCCCGCTGCGGCCGCGCCTTCGGTATCGACGTGGACGCCGATGCCGTGGCCGCGGCGCGCTCCCGTGGGCTGCGGGTCGCGCTCAGCGAGGATCTGGACGCGCTGCTGCCCGACGCCGAGGCGGACGCCGTCACGCTGTGGGACGTGATCGAGCATCTCTACGATCCGCTTCCCGCGGTGAGCCGCGCCCTCGGGAAACTCCGTCCGGGCGGCGCGCTGATCTTCGAGACACCGGATGCGTCGTTCCCGGTGCGTCCCGTCCTCAGGGCCGTCCATACCGCGAGCCGGGGCCGGGTCGATCTGACGCGGCACCTGTATGACTGGGAGCACAAGATCTATTTCACGGCAGCCGGGATGCGCGCCATTCTGAGCCGGCTGGACTGTGAGGTGATCTCGGTGCAGCGCCCGGCGTCACCCCGGGCGGAGATGCGGGAGAACTTCACGCGGCATGCGGACGCCTCGTGGCAGAGCCGCGCACTGGCTCGCGCCTGGCCACGGCTGGAGAGTGCGGCCCGCCGGGTCGGCCGGGGGAGCAAACTCGTCGTCATCGCCCGGGACGCGGGCTGCGGATGAGAGCGCCGGCGTCGGTCCTGGTCGTGGCACGGCCGCCGCGCGGTCAGCCGGACGCCCGGGCAGGCAGCGGATTCGGCAGCGGGTGCGGCTCGTTCGCGGGCTCGGGTGCGGCGGGGACCGGCGGATTCGGATCCTGGTCCGGGCCGCGCCGACCGGACAGCGCCGCGCGGTAGAGGGCGGACGCCCGGGGGTTGGCCGGGCACAGCCACACACCGTGCGGGCAGTAGTCGGTGATCGTGTTGTACAGCGGTTTGTGCTCGTCGATCCACGCGAGCATCCGCAGCATGTACGTCGCGTTGTCGCCGTTGCGGAACAGGCCCCACTCGGGATACGAGATCGGCTTCTTGTGCGCCTTCGCGAAGTCGACCTGGTCCTGCAGGCCGTAGGGCTCGGACACCTGCTGGTCGAACGAGATCCCCGCCGGCTGGTCGTAGGAGTCCATGCCGATGACGTCGACGACGTCGTCGCCGGGATAGCACTGCGGCCACGGAACGGCGTCCGCGCCCCGGTCCGGGGCGAAGTCGAACGCGAAGTGCTGCCCGGGCACCGAGCGCATGACGGTGACGATGCGCCGCCAGTACGTCTTCCAGGCGTCCGGATCGGGGCCGCAGCGGTGGGTGTAGGTGACGCCGTTCATCTCCCAGCCGAGCACGAGGACCGTGTCCGGCACCCCGAGGCCCACGAGGTGCTCGGCGAGCGTCCGGAAGTGCTGGTCGAACTCGCCGGCCGCGCCGCGCCGCAGCACCTGCTGGACCTCCGTGTCCGGCACATGGCCCTCGTCGCGTTCCGTCAACGGGACGTTGACCACGAGGATGCGGTCGTCCTTGGCCCGCCGCCACTGGGCCCAGTTGCCGAGGAAGCCCGGCGTGCCCTCGATGTTGCTCCACTTGTCCCCCGGCAGGTACGTGTGCCCCACGCGCACCTCGGTGTGGTCGAGCCAGTCGCTGAATCCCCGGATGCGCAGCACACCGAGGGGCCCGGAACTGAGGTACGCGCCGAACGCGGGCGGGCGCGGCTCCCCCGAGGAGGGACCCGTCGCCCCGTTCGCCGCGCACCCTGCGGGGACGGGAGCGGCGAACCCGGCCGCGCAGTGCTGCGCGGCCGGGTTCGCCGTGGGGCCGGACTTGATGACAGGGCTGGGAAGGACGCTCGCCGCCGCGAACACCCCGGCGGCGAGGAATGTCACTCGCCTCAGGGATCGCAGACGCTCGGACGCCATTCCCTACTCCTTTTGGTGCGACTACACCCCAATTACTGGGACACAGCCATATATACGCTCATTGCACCAATGGAGTCGGATGGCTCGACGCCGCTAGTCCACAAGGACGACCGTACGAGATGGTTTTCCGTCGGCGGGTGCCGGGCGCGGGGCGTCCGGCACCCGGGCGACTACTGCTGGGCTGTGGTCTTGCGGCCTCGCCGGTAGAGGACGGTTCCGGCGACCAGCAGCGCGCCGCTGGCGGCGACGGCTGCGATGGTGCCCTCGGTGCCGGTGTGGGCCATCGGCCTGTGGTGGTGGTGATGGTGGTGGTGGTGCCGGTGGTGCGGCTTCTCGGGCCTCTCCGGCGGCATGTGGTGGTGATGGTGGTGGTGCACCGGCTTGGGCTCGTGGTGGTGATGCGGGGGCTTTTCTTCGTTGCCGTAGCTCGACTCGTCGTCACCGTAGTTCGACTCGTCGTCGCCGTAGTTCGACTTGTCGTCGCCGTAGCTTTCGTGGGACGGCTTGTGGCTCGGCTTCTCGTCGTCGCCGTAGCTTTCGTGGGAGGGCTTGTGGCTCGGCTTCTCGTCGTCGCCGTAGCTTTCGTGGGAGGAGTGCTCGCTCGACTCGTCGTCGCCGTAGTCCTCGGAGGAGCTCTCGCGATGCGACTTCGTCACATGGCCGGTGGACCAGCCGGGGGAATACGAGGACGAGAACTCCGACGCCAAGTTCTGCGCCATCTCCGTGGCGCTCTCCGCGCGCTCCATCGCCCGCATGGCGCTTGCCGCACCCGGGAAATCGGAGTCGCCGACGTCGTCCGAATAGGAGGAATACGCGTCGTCGGACGTGAACGGACCGGAGTCCGCGAACGCCCAGGGGCTGTATACAGTCAGGACGCTCGTCGCGGCGGCGGCCACGACCAATCCCTTGGTCAGGGTGTGTCGCACTCTCTTTGTCTTCCTCTCAGGGGGAGTCGAAAGGCCGGCCCTGGAGCCAGTGAAGGGGGACTGCTCCGCAGTGGGCCGCGGGGTTCCGTAGGTTCGTCGCAGGGCCGTGGTGCCGCACGGATGCCGCACGTTCACACGTGCCACCACTTGCAGACTGTGAACGAAATATGTACTTCCGCGGATACCTGGAAGCATGAAATGCCGGGTAATTCACTCGATCGCCCGTCTTGGCTTGACGGGCTCACCCGCCGTACAGGGCCTCGATCTGCTCCGCTTACGCGGTCGTCACGGCCTGTCGTTTCACCTTCAACGACGAGGTGAGCGGCCTGTTCTCCTCACTGAACTCGCCCTCGACCAGTGCGAAGGCGCGGATCGACTCGGCGTGTGAGACAGCCGTCGCTGTCCAGGGAGCCGAGGTCACCGGTGGCGAGCCGGCCGCCGGTGAGCACCGCGTCGGCGGCCGCCTCGGCGTACGAGTGTGGGAAGCGCCTCGCCGTCGGGCCGCCAGGTGCGCGGAGGTTCGGCGTGGCCGGCCGTGCCGGCGGCGACCGTCTCGGCGATGACGAAACGGGCGCCGGAGTCGCGCACGATCCACTCCACCTGCTCGGCCGAAGAGGTGGCGCAGACGGGGACGCTCTGGCCACCGGCGGCCAGAGCGCGAAGTCCAGGACCGTCCACTCGTAACGGGTGCGAGACATCACGGCGACGCGCCGCCCGATTTCATCGGCGGGTGGTTGACATCCCTGCGTACGCCTATGACGGCCCCTCAGTCAGCTTGGTCGGGAGCCAACTTGCTCACGCGCAACAGAAGCTCAACGGCGCCGCAAGCAGCGGCGGCCACGTTCGAGGGACGTCGCGGCGCGTCCCCTGATCGTGTGGAGCCCCGGCCGCCCTCCTCCGGTCGGGTGAGCGCACACCGGGCCGCCCCGTCGCCGATCGGTAGGGTCGCGCGGTGACCTCAACCCCCGGTGACACGCCTCCGTCCCGCCCCGCAGACCCGGGCACCCCCGCCCGGCCCGCGCCGGCGGCGGGCGCCGGCCGCGGCTTCGCGCTGCTCCTGGTGCTCACGGGCGCGGCCGGACTGCTGGCCTCCTGGGTCATCACCATCGACAAGCTCAAGCTGCTCCAGAACCCGAACTTCACGCCGGGCTGCAGCCTCAATCCGGTGGTGTCCTGCGGCAGCGTCATGAAGAGCCCGCAGGCCTCGGTCTTCGGCTTTCCCAACCCGATGCTCGGCCTGGTCGCCTACGGCATCGTGATCTGCGTCGGCATCAGCCTGCTGGCCGGCGCCGCCTTCCCGCGCTGGTACTGGCTGATCTTCGACGCGGGCTGTCTGTTCGGGGTCGGGTTCGTGTCCTGGCTGCAGTTCGAGTCGCTGTACCGGATCAACGCGCTGTGCCTGTGGTGCGCTCTGGCCTGGGTCGCCACGATCCTGATGTTCTGGTACGTCACCTCGTTCGCCGTACGGCACCGGTTCCTGCCCGCGCCGGGCCCGCTGCGGGCGTTCTTCGCCGAGTTCACCTGGGTACTGCCGCTGCTGCACATCGCGGTCGTCGGCATGCTGATCCTGACCCGCTGGTGGGACTTCTGGACCAGCTGAGTCGTCCGGCTCCGGCGGCCGGTCCGCCGCGGCCCCGGCGGGCGCGTCACCGGTCCGGCGGTCACCGGTCCGGCCGCACGGCGGTGACCGGGAGGGCCACCCGGCGGTTACCGCCTCGGACAACCGAACCGGACGAGGAGTGAACGATGGTTCCAGGTGTCGGCGGAGCGCCGGTGGGCGGGCAGAGCGGCACGCCGGCCGCGGACGGAGCGCGGCCCCGGGGCAGCACACGGCGGGACGTGACGCGGAGACTGTTCTCCTCGGCGCTCGTCGTGGCGCTCGCCCCGGTGACCGCGGCCTGCGCACGGCGAGCCGAGCATGCCCCGGACGACGGCCGACGGGCCACCGCCTTCGACGAGACCTACCGAGGCCGCCACATCCGCGGCGTCGAGGTGCACCCCGCCGAGCGGGCCGCCGTCGCCGGCGCCCAGTGGAAGGTCACGATCGACGGCCACCCGCTGCATCTGATGCGCCGGGCCGACGGCAGCTGGCTGAGCATGATCGACCACTACCGCTCGTACCCGACCGCGCTCGCCGCGGCCCGCGGGGCGGTCGACGAACTGGGCCCCAAGGAGCAGCTGCACGATCTGGCACCGGGGCCGATGGGCGGCGGGCCGATGCACATGGGGGGCGGCAATGGCGTACACGCGTAAGAACATCACCCGGCTGACCGCCACCGAGCGGCGCCGGTTCGTGGGCGCTCTGCTGGACATCAAACGCAGCGGTGAGTACGACGAGTTCGTGCGGATGCACATCGACTACAACACCCCCGACGGTGAAAGCGGGCTGCGCACCGCTCACATGGCGCCCTCCTTCCTGCCCTGGCACCGCAAGCTCCTGCTGGACCTGGAGCGGGCGCTGCGCCGAGTGGACGATTCGGTGACGGTGCCGTACTGGGACTGGACCCGCGACCGCTCGACCACCGCGCTGCCGTGGACCGATGACCTGCTCGGCGGCAACGGGCGGCGCTCGGACCGGCAGGTGATGACCGGCCCGTTCGCCTACCGGGCCGGCCGCTGGAAGCTCACCGAGAACGTGACCGACCGGGAGTACCTCACCCGCGACCTCGGCCGAGCCCGCGACCCGATCGAGCTGCCGACCGCCAAGGACCTGGAGCCGGCGCTCGCCGATCCGGTCTACGACACGGCGCCCTGGGACTCGACGGTCACCAGGGGATTCCGCAACAAGCTGGAGGGATGGGGGCCGGGCCAGGGCAAGGTCTCCTGGCGCAACCACAACCGGGTGCACCGCTGGATCGGCGGGGTGATGGTCGGCGGCGCCGCCGTCAACGACCCCGTCTTCTGGCTGCACCACTCCTTCGTCGATCTGCAGTGGACCCGCTGGCAGCAGCGCCACCGCAACCACCGCTACCTCCCGGCCGACCCGCCGGGCGAGCGCGACGCCCAGTACGACCGGGTCGTCGCCCGGCACGAGCAACTGCCGCCGTGGGACGTGACACCGGACGAGCTGGAGGACATGAGCGGGATCTACCGGTACGAGTGAGGCCGGTCCGCGGGAGCCGCCACGCGGCAAGAGCCCGAAGAGCCCCCGCCCGCACGACGCCGGGGGCTTTTCGGTCACGTACGACGATTCCGTCAACTCAGCCTTTTTCTGCGCCTGTTCAGTCGGCATGCCGGTCGACAGCGGTCGTACCGCACCGCGTTGCCGGCCTCGATCACCTCGAACGTTCGCTTCGCCGTTCGAGGCATCACACGTCCCGCTGAAATGCCGGCGACACGGCAACCGCCGCCCGGTGCGTGGCTCTCCGCTGATCAAGTCTGGGTCTTCTGCGAAGGAGACGCCCCTGTGCGAATTTCTGACATTCAGCGCTGCGAAGCGCGGCCCGGACATCTCGTCGAGTGGACGTTCAGCCCGGCGACCGTCGCGGCCGCGGCAGCGCTGCCGCCGGATCCTCGGCCGCCGTCGTACATCCAGGAGTCGCACATCAGAACCGCGCGTTCGGTGCGCGAGGACGGACTCTTCGTGCCGACCTGGATCGGCACGGCGTTCGACCTGCCGGGCGCAGCCGATCTCGATGCGCTGGAAAAGGCGTTGCGCGGCTGGACCCTGCGGCACGAGACGCTGCGCAGCGGCTTCAGATGGGCCGGCGACGACATGCACCGGTTCACGCTCGACGAGGACGACGTGTCCCTGCACCGCGAGGTGGTCGGCGACTTCGCCGACGCGGACACGCTGGTCCGCTATCTGCAGGACCGATTCGACGTCGCGGCGGACGCGCTCGGCTGGCCCAACTTCATCTACGCGGCGGTGGTCCGCGACGATTCCACCAGCGTGTACCTGGCGTTCGACCACACCAACGTCGACGCCTACTCCCTGCAGCGCATCCCGGACGAGATCCACGAGCTGTACCGGGCGGGCGTCACGGGCCGGTCCCTGGCCGGGGCGCCCGTGGGCAGTTACGTCGACTTCTGCGAGCAGGAGCGGGCGAACGCCGACGGCATCGACGACACCCACGCGATCGTCGCCCGCTGGCGGGAGTTCATCGCCCGGGGCGACGGCACGCTTCCGGCCTTCCCCGTCGACCTCGGGCTGCGCCCAGGCGGTCCGCTGCCCGCCCAGAAGCTGATGCGCGAGCCGCTCGTCGACGCGGACGCCGCCGCCGCGTTCGAGGCGCACTGCCGGCCCTACGGCGGCAGCATGGTGGGCGTCCTGGCCGCGACCAGCCTGATCGTGCACCAGATCGGCGGGGAGCCGGCCTATCGCACGGTCGTACCGTTCCACACCCGGGTGAAGTCCGCGTGGTCGGACTCCGTGGGCTGGTACGTCGGCGGCGCACCGATCGAGGTGCCCGCGGCCCGGGACTTCGACGGCGCGCTCACCGCCGTCCGCGCGGAGTTGCAGGCCAACCGGTCGCTGGCGCGCATCCCGCTGGCCCGTGTACTGCGCCTGCTCGGCGCGGACTTCCGTCCGACCTCGCCCGACCTGTACTCGATCGTCTCCTACGTGGACGCCCGCGTCGTCCCCGGCTCGGCCCACTGGCCGGAGCAGAAGGTGTACGGGCTGCTGCGGGTGTCGTACGGCGACCAGGTGTGCGTCTGGATCACCCGGCTGCACGAGGGGCTGTGGCTGGCCTGCCGCTACCCCGACACCGACATCGCGTACAAGAACCTGCGGCGCTACATCGAGGCGCTGCGGGATCTCGTGGTGTCCGTGCCCGCGCACAGTCGTCTCCTGGCCACCGAACCGACATTTTCGTAATACCGGGTTGGTCAACTTCCCTTTTCACCATCCGCGTTGACGTGCCTTTCAGTAACCCGCAATGCGGGCACGGCAGTTGCCTCTGCCGGGCACGGCTTTCGTACCCATGTCCCTTTTTGGACACGGATATCCGGCAAAGTGGAATACCGTGTATCGCTACTGGTAGTGTTCACTCAGTCACGGTAGGCAATCAGCCTCGATGTCCAAGCAAGGAAGAACCGAGGGTTCCATGCGCAAGCTTCAGCAAGTCGTGATCGCAGCAGTGGCGGCCGGCGGTCTGGCCGGCGTCGGTGCCGGCGCCGGTACGGCCTACGCCCACGGTCGCGGGGTTGAGGTGAACGACCTCTACCGCCCCTACCAGGAGTGCAGCCCGCAGACGGTGGCCGACGGCAGCCTCCCGGTCTCGGTGCTCGGCCTCTCTCAGACCTTGGACACCACCTGCGGTCAGTTCAACAACGCCTTCACTGGCTGAGGTCGACGGCGTCGGCACGCGCGACGCCGTCCGCGGAACCCTTCGGGTGACCCTCCGAAGGGTTCCCCTCACGCCCGGCCGGTCGCCCGGCTCCCAGGACGAAGTCAGGGCAGGGCGCGGCTGGTTCGCGGCGCACGGTGCCCTGGCGCCCCTCACAAAGGAAATGCAACACATGCTCAGTAGAAAGAAGCTCGCGGCCGTCTCGGGGCTCGTCGGCGGCCTCGCCGTGACCTGCACCGGCCTCGCCCAGGGGTACGCCGCGGCGGACCCGGGGGTCTGTACGCGCGACCTTCAGGGCAGCGTCACCTGCATCCAGCGGATCCAGGGCGAGATCCCTGAGAACGGCGTCATCCCCCACCAGGACAACTGCATGCCAATGCAGCCCATCACCCTGCCGGCGGCCCTGGGCAACGGGACCATCAAGTACGGGCCCGAAGTTACCTGCTCCACGCCGCCCCGCGACAAGGGCGACGGCAAAATGGAATTCCCCGGCGGCCTGCTGGACTGAGACTCCGGGCCGGAAGCTCCCGACGAAAGCCTTGCGCAGACCCGACACGACGTATGGCCGAAGATCCCAAATTGTTACTGATCGTGTGTATATGCTCACGATAAGTAGTCAACCAGGGCTGTGTGCCCGGGCAAGAAAGGGTCAATCATGCGTAAGTTTCAGCGTGCAGCGGTCGTAGCGGCGGCGGTTGCGGGGCTGTCCGTCCTCGGCGTCGGTGTCAGCTTCGCCGGCGGCGGTGAGGACCACGAGCAGCCGTCGCAGGAGTACACCGCGGTGGCCAACTCGTCGGCCAACGCCGTGGCCACGTACGGCGGCTACAACACCCACGGCCGGGGCCACGACGACCCCGCACCCGAAGGGGGTTACGGCGCGTACCAGGGTCAGGGCGGCCAGTAAGACCAACCCGGTCCACGATGCGCACGAGTGAGCGCGCGGAGCGGCCGTAGCGCATCGGCATTCCTTTGGAACGCGATATGCACATCGTACGAACTGTATCTCCCAGTCCCGGACCAACTCGGATTGTTCGCCGGTGTGCTGAGTAATACCCCATGGCGAAGGCAGCCCGGACGCGTGACAGACCCCTCAGGGTGCGCGTCCGGGCTGCGGCAATGCCGCCGCCGGACGCATTCGTTCTTGCGTCCAGGCGCTGGGTCCCCCTTCCGACCTTCTCCAAGGCCCGGGTGTGCGCCGGTGGATGGCGCAGACGCCGGGCCTTCAGCGCAAAGGAACACAGCACATGTTCACTCGGCAGAAAATTGCGACCGTCACCGGGCTCGTCGGAAGTCTCGCCGTGATCTGTGTCGGCGCCGCACACGCACACATCGACGGCCCCGGGCGTGACTGCAGGACCACCGCCATGGGCGACACCATCTGCGTTCACAAGAGCCAGACCCGAATTGACCAGCACGGCAAGCACGTCATCAAGCAGGCGGAGGACTGCTCGGTCGTCGACCGGTCGCGCCTGATGCTGCCCGACAACGACCTGCTGGGCGGCGGATCCAAGAAGGTCGGGCCGGTGGTGAACTGCTCCAACGAGGTAAAGCTGCCCAAGGGCTTCAAGAAGCCGCACTTCGCGAAGCCCCACATCGGGTTCTGACGCGCGATCGTAGGCGTCTGACGCGCGATCGGAAAATGCCGGACCGGGATCGTCCCGGTCCGGCATTTCGGCTTTCTGGGGCAGGATATGCCCGCTACATGGAATTCCCCGGTGCCTCGGCCTCGCGGCCGGGACACCGGGGAAAGGGTTCCGCTTACCTGCTTACTCGCTTACCTGCTCACTTGCCGACGCTGTTGTTGCAGCCCATGTTCGAGCCGAGCTGCGACTCCTGCGCACCAGCGTTGCCCTCGCCGTTCAGCAGGTTGCCGCCCAGGCCGTTGAGGATGCCGACCTCGCCGAGGACGTCGGCGTTCAGATCGTGGGACCTGCAGGTCGTGCTCTGCAGGACGCTGAAGCGGCTTCCGCCGCCCCCCTTGCCCCCGCCAAAGCTCTGGTCGGCGTGGGCGGCGCCGGCGCTCACGAGCCCGATGCTCCCGAGGGCGGCGACCAGGACGGCGGCCTTGCGCAGCTTGTGCATGTCTACTCCGGTGGAAGTGTCGTGGATGCGATCCGTGAGAGATCGACTTCGAACAGTTATGGACGGTAATAGGAAATATGCGTAGACAAACAACGACGCGCCGAATTCGTAATTCTCTTCACTCTGAACGCTCAATTATCATTCTGAATGCTCAATGGGCGTGTAAAAAATGGGCGCAAAAAGAGTCCCGGCACCGAGCGTGGCGCTCGGTGCCGGGATCATTTCCCGCTGTCGCCGCCCCTGCGGCGGTGGGCTCAGAAGGCGCTGTTGCTGCAGCCCATCGTCGAGCCGATGTGGGTGGCCTGGGCGCCCGGGTCACCCTCGCCGTTGAGCGCGTTGCCCAGCAGGCCGTTGAGGATGCCGACCTCGCCGAGGACGTCCAGGTTCAGGTCGTGCGACTTGCAGTTGGAGCTCTGCAGGACGCTGAAGCTGTCGCCGCCCTTGCTGCTCTTGCCGCCGCTGTCCTGACCGCCGGCGTGTGCGGTGCCGCCGACGAGCCCGATGCTGCCGATGGCGGCGACCAGGACGGCGGCCTTACGAAGCTTGTGCATGTCCATCTCCGGTGGAGTGAAGTGGTTGCGATCTGTAGTTGATCGCCTTCTTACAGTTACCGGAGATTAATAGGAAATACCCCAAAGCGGACAGCGACGCGCCGAGTTCATGATCTATTGGCAAAAGAACCCGAAAGCCGCATCGCACGCGCACGGGCCCTTCGAGGGTGCTCCTCGAAGGGCCCGCAGGGCGTCGGTGTTTGGTTGTCGGTCGGCTCTAGTGTCCGGAGTGGGCCAGGGCGTTCGACTGCGTGTTGCCCTGGCTGCACTCGATCCCATGGGTGTCGGCGGCGGCGAGCAGGGCGACCGGGACGTTCGCGCCCAACAGGGATTGCGGGCTGCACTCCTGGGACGGGCGGAAGAGGTTGCTCTGGAGCGAGTCGCCGCCCTGTCCCGGGGTCGCCTGCGGGGAGATCTGCGGGCTCAGGGAAGGGCTCAGGGTCGGGTTGATCTCCGGCGTGACCTCGGCACCCCGCTGCGGAGCCGCCTGCTGCGGGCCGTAGCTCTGTGCGGTGGCCCCCGCGGAGCTGGCCGACGAAGCCTGGGCGTCCGGCTGTGAAGCAGGGGGCGGATAACCGCCGTTGTAGTCCGGAGCGGCGGAGCTGGGGCCGGCGCCGACGGCGGACAAACCACCGGCTGCTGCGACGATGAGCGCGACTTGCTGGAGCTTGCGCATGAAACCCTCGGCCCTTCATTGACCTGTGCACGGAACGATTCAAAATACTGGTGAGCCAGTGCAGTTGTTGCTGTTCTTGCTGCCCTGTGCGGTTGCGACGGACCATCGCTCTGGCCCAGTGGGAACGACGGAAGCAGGGTCATGGATACGGTGTTCCGGGCCCTGATCACCCATTTGCCCGAGGCTCTGTGCGTCGCGTCGCCGCGTCCCGAACGCCTCTGCAATCATGCTCCGGGGCGAGGGGGCGTCAATGGCAAATGGGTGACGGGCTTTCAAGTCCCGTGACCGGGGCGGGGGAAAAGTCGTTGCCAGCTGGGAGAGGGCAGCGATCATGGATCACGGAGGGGTTACGGAATTCGCTGCCGGCTCCGGCGTGAGTCCTTGTGTGGCCCGGTAGTTACCCCGCAAAGGTGCAGTACGAATATCGGACTGGGCGCACGTAAGACTGCACTAATACAACGGATTTCCTGTTCAGGTTTCGAAGGGCCGAGGGTTCCATGCGCAAGCTTCACAAGGCCGCTGTCGTCGCAGCAGCGGCCGGCGGTCTGACCGCCATCGGCGCCGGCGTCAGCCATGCCGACGCTCCCGTCGGATACGGTGCCGCTCCAATGTCGGCTCCCGAGTACCCCGCACCGCAGTACGGGCCGCCCCAGTACGGGCCACCGCAGTACGCGCCGCAGTACGGGCCACCGCAGTACGCGCCGCAGTACGGGCCGCCCCAGTACGCCCCGCAGTACGCGCCGCCCCCGCCGAGCGGTCCGATGGCCGAGGCGGCGTCCCGCGCGCGGGGCTACGCACAGGTCGCCGCTCCGCAGCCGTACCCCCAGCCGATGATGCAGGCCCCTCCTCCGCCGCCCGCGCCGCCGCAGCAGCCGACTGGTTACGCCGTCGCCTCGGCCTCGTCGGGGGGCTCCGCGCAGGCCTCGAACTCGCCGTACGGCCAGCAGGCCGCCCCGCAGCCGGCTCCCGCCCCCCAGCAGCCGGCGCAGGTCATGCCGCAGGTCAGCCCGCAGTCCGCGCCGGAGGTCATGCCACGGGTCGCCCCGCAGGTCGCCATGCCTCAGACCTTTGGCGCCGCGGACGGTCCGCCGAAGGTCGCCCCGCAGGTGAACCCGTCGGTGAACCCGCAGGTGAACCCGCTCGTCAACCCGCTGGTGGCGCCGGACACGCCGCAGGCGCCCGGGCTCGGTCTCGGGTCGGTCGCGGCGCCTCCCGTCGGCGCACTGGGTCTGCCCCGAATCGGCTGATCGCCTCCGGCGATGTCCGCCGCCCCTCCCACTCGATCTGCTGCAGATCACAACCGCTCGACCAACGGAGAAGTAATGCGCACGTTTCAGAAGGCCGTCCTCGTGGGCGCCATGCTCGGAAGTGTCGGCTCCCTCGGCGTCAGCACCGCCTTCGCACACGGTGAGCCGGGCCACGACCTCGAGGTCGCACAGTCCACGGAATGCCGCTCGCACGACATGAACATCAATGTGCTCGGCAGCGTCGGCGCCCTCAACGGCCTGGCGGGCAACCTGCTGAACGGCGAGGGCTCGCCGGGCGCGCAGCCCAACAACCTCGGCTCGGACATGGGCTGCAACAGCAAGGCCCTCTGACCGGCTTCGCCGCCCGCCGGAGTCGTACGGCTGCGGCGGCGGACGGACGCTGCGCGTGAAGCACCGCGGCGACCCGGTGACAGCCGGGCGGCGCCGGACCCTCCTCGTGGACACCGGGGAGCGTCCGGCGCCCTGCTGTATACGGGCGGTGTTGCCCCTACGGGGCTGCGCCCCCGCCTCCCGGGGGGCTCAGGGCAGGAGCCGTGTCGGGGACCCGGCCAGATAGGCCTGGATGTTCTCCACCGCCTGGCGGTAGTACGTCGTGTAGTTGGCGTGCGAGACGTAGCCGAGGTGGGGTGTGGCGAGCAGACGCGGGGCGGTGCGCATCGGGTGGCCGGCGGGCAGCGGCTCGATGTCGAAGACGTCCACGCCGGCGCCCGCGATCCGGCCCGCGCGCAGCGCGGCCAGCAGGGCGTCCTGGTCGACGACCGACGCCCGGGAGGTGTTGACCAGGTAGGCGGTCGGCTTCATCAGGGCCAGCTCGGCGGCGCCGATGAGGCCGCGGGTGCTGTCACCGCCGGGCACCTGGACGGTGACGAAGTCGCTGTCGGCGAGCAGTTCCTCCTTGGACGCGGCGAGTTCCACGCCGTGTTCCGCGGCGCGCTCCTCGGTCAGGCGCGGGCTCCACGCGCTGACCCGCATGCCGAAGGCAAGCCCGACCCGGGCCACGTGGCCGCCGATCCTGCCGAGGCCGAGCACACCGAGCCGGGCGCCGTGCAGGTCGGCGCCGACGGTGGACTGCCAGGGGCCGTCCGTGCGCAGCGCGGTGCTCTCCTCGACGATCCCGCGCGCGAGGCCGAGCAGCAGCGCCCAGGTCAGCTCGGCGGGCGGGATGCCCGAGCTCTGCGTACCGCACACGGTGACGCCCTGGGCCTGCGCGGCGGCGTAGTCGATGACGGTGTTGCGCATGCCGGAGGCGATGAGCAGCTTCAGCCGGGGCAGCCGGGCGAACAGGGAGCCGGGGAAGGGGACGCGTTCGCGCAGCGTGACGACGATGTCGCAGTCGGCGAGAGCCACGGCGAGGGCGTCCTCACCGTCCAGGTGCTCCCGCAGCGAGAAGACCTCCACCTCGCCCTTCAGCACCGACCAGTCGGCCAACTCGGTGGCCGCGCCCTGGAAGTCGTCCAGCACCGCACAGCGAAGTCGCACGTCGTCTCTCCTGCCGAGTACCTGTCACCTCTCGCGGACGGGGACAAGTCTGCCCTGAGCGGCGAAACGCCCTCCCGGAGGGGCCGGAGGGGCCGGGAGGGGCCGGAGGAGGCGGAGACAAGAACGCCCTCCCGAAGGAGGGCGGAGACAAGACAGAGCGCCCCCGGCAGGACTCGAACCTGCGGCCAAGCGCTTAGAAGGCGCCTGCTCTATCCACTGAGCTACGGGGGCCTGGTGTGGTGGCCTCGTGCGGATGCCCTGGCCGGGCTGATCCGTGACGCGGCCCGGGGACAAGGATAGGGCTCCCGGTTCCTTGACCCTGTTGCTTCGCCTCCGTGGCTCGATGTGGAGGTTCGGTGAAGCGGTCCTGATAATCGCAGGCAGGTGCGATTCGCGCACCGCTTTTGGCGTCCGACGCCCCGGGTGTTGTGCACTCGTTATGCCTGGACTGTGCCCGTGTCCCAATGGTTCCTTCCATCCGTTCTGTCCTCTCGGCGCGCAGACATGTCTATATGCTTCATAATTCCCCTAAAGTTGGGCATTCTTCGCATGTGGTGACCTTGGACGTACGGCCTCAGCTGCTCGACACACTTTCCGCTCTGCGCGATCGTGTCGCCGCCACACGCTTTCCGCTGCCCCTGTCCGGGGCCGCACGCGCGCGTGCCAACCGCGACGAACTCCTCGCGCAGCTCGACGACTATCTCGTACCCCGCCTGCGAGAGCCCGAGGCGCCGCTGCTGGCCGTCGTCGGGGGATCCACCGGCGCGGGCAAGTCGACGCTGGTCAACTCACTCGTCGGGCGGCGGGTGAGCGAGGCTGGCGTGCTGCGGCCGACGACCCGGACGCCGGTCCTCGTCTGTCATCCCGAGGACCACCACTGGTTCAGCGCCATGCGCGTGCTGCCCGAGCTGACGCGGGTGTGGGCGGCCCAGCAGGATCCCGCCGACGATCTCCTGCTGCCCGCCCGCGAGGAGCCCCTGCGCGTGCTGCGCATCGAGACCGCCGACACCCTCCCGCGCGGGCTCGCCCTCCTCGACGCGCCCGACATCGACTCGCTGATCGCCGACAACCGTGTCCTTGCCGCCGAGCTGATCTGCGCCGCCGACATCTGGATCATGGTCACCACGGCGACCCGCTACGCCGACGCCGTCCCCTGGCACCTGCTGCGCACCGCCAAGGAGTACGACGCCACCCTCGTCACCGTGCTGGACCGGGTGCCCCACCAGGTCGTCTCCGAGGTCTCCCGGCAGTACGGCGCCCTGCTCACCAAAGCCGGGCTCGGTGACGTACCCCGCTTCACGGTGCCCGAGCTGCCCGAGTCCGCCTGGGGCGCCGGACTGCTGCCCGCCACCGCCGTCGCGTCCCTGAAGAACTGGCTCGTCCACCACGCCCAGGACGCCGCCGCCCGACAGCAGGTCATGGCCCGCACCGCCTACGGCCTCCTTGACTCGCTGCAGTCGCGCATTCCCGAGCTGGCCAGCTCCGCCGCCGCCCAGTACGCCGCCGCCCTCCGGCTCACCTCCGCCGTGGACGCCGCCTACGACACCGAGCACGCGCGCGTGCGCGGCCGCCTGCAGTCCGGGGCGGTGCTCGCCGGGGACGCGCTCAAGCGCTGGCGGGCCTTCCCGCTGGACTGCACCCCAGGGGAGCTGCTCGACGCGCTCGTGGAGAGTCTGGGCGCCCTGCTGCTGTGCTCCGTCACCGCGGCGGACGAGCGCATCGACGAGGCCTGGCGCCACGAGCCCGCAGCCGGCGCCCCGGGCCTCACCGCCCGAGAACTCCCCCTGGAGACCGCCGAGCACCGCATCGGCCTCGCCGTACGGCGCTGGCGGCGCGAGATGGAGGAGTACGCCGAGGACGAGGTGCGGGTGCTGGAACGTACCTCCGCACCCGACCCCGAGATCGTCACCGCCGTCGTCGCCACGGCGCTGCTGGGCGGGCGCCGGGCGCGCAACGCGGGCGAGGGACTCGCCTCCCGGATGGGCGCCCAGGGCGCGCTGCGGCTGCGCAAGCGGGCGGGGCACCTGCTGACCGAGTACGTGGACCGTGTCATGAACGCCGAACGCGAGCGGCGCCTCACCGCGCTGGAGGCCCTCGACGTCCAGCCCGCGCCCCAGGCCGAGCTCATCGCCGCCCTGTCCGTACTGCAGAAGGAGAGGTGACCGGTGACGGCCGCCACTGATCAGGACCAGATGGAGCACACCGACCACATGGCGCCTACTGAGCACAGCGGTCACATGCATTCCGAGGCCGTGAACCCCGGAGAGCGTGGCGACCTTCGCGGGGAGCTGGTGCCCCCGAGCCCGGGAGCTCCCGGCGACACCGCCGTCCCCGAGGACCGGACGGAGGTCACGGGCCGGGATTCCGCGTCGGCCGCTTCGGCGGTGGGCGTGGACGCGGGCGAGGACAAAGCCGCGGCCGGGGACGAGGGGGAGGACGAGGAAGGCGACCACCGAGGCCGACGCGGCCGACGCGATGAACGTGAGTGGGACGCGCGCGTGACGGCCCA
>NZ_CM002285.1:6362800-6363591 GCF_000497445.1 Streptomyces roseochromogenus subsp. oscitans DS 12.976
CCGCAGCCGCCGCGCTCGCCGCCGAGCGCGAGACCGACAGCCGGGGCCAGGGCAGCAACCCTCCGCCCCCGCTGGCGTACGACGGCCCGCTGCGCTCCCGCCTCGACGCCCTGCGCGAACTCGTCGGCCTCTCCCGCACCCGTCTGGACGGCCACACCCTCGCCGAGGCGGGCCGGGTCCTGGACGAGGCGGCCGCCCGCCGCAAACTCTCCGGCCGGCACACCGTCATCGCCATCGCGGGCGCCACAGGCAGCGGCAAGTCGCAGCTGTTCAACGCCCTCGCCGGCGTGGCCATCTCGGAGACCGGCGTACGGCGTCCGACCACGGCCGCCCCCATCGCGTGCAGCTGGAGCGACGGCGCGGCGGGCCTCATCGACCGGCTGGGCATCCCGGGCCGGCTGCGCCGCCGCCCCGCGCACAACCCGGACAACGAGGCGGAACTGCGCGGGCTCGTCCTGGTCGACCTGCCCGACCACGACTCCGCCGCCGTACAGCACCGCGAACAGGTCGACCGGATCCTGAAGCTGGTCGACGCGGTGATCTGGGTGGTCGACCCGGAGAAGTACGCCGACGCCGTCCTGCACGAGCGCTATCTGCGGCCCATGTCCGGCCACGCCGAGATCATGTTCGTCGTCCTCAACCAGGTCGACCGGTTGCCCGGGGAGGCCGCCGACCAGGTCCTGGACGACCTGCGCCGGCTGCTGGACGAGGACGGCGTCGCACTCGGCGAGCACGGCGAACCGGGCGCCAACGTGCTCGCCCTGTCCGCCCTCACCGGCGAGGGCGTCGGC
>NZ_CM002285.1:6364170-6378295 GCF_000497445.1 Streptomyces roseochromogenus subsp. oscitans DS 12.976
GCTGCGGCTGTGGCGCTGGTACCGGGGGCGCGGCGACGCCACGACGGGCCGGCACGCGGTGCGCCCCCAGGCCGAGGAGGAGATCACGGCCCGGCAGCGCGTGGAGCAGGCGGTCCGTACGGTGGCCGACCGGGCCTCGGCCGGGCTGCCCGGGCCGTGGGCGCAGGCGGTGCGTGAGGCGGCCGTACGCGGTGCGCACGGGCTGTCGGAGGCGCTGGACGAACTGGCGGCGAGGGCCGGACTGCCACCGGGCCGGCCACCGCGGCCGGGCTGGTGGCCGGTGGCGGTGCTGGTCCAGGCGGCCATGACGCTGTTGCAGATCGTGGGAGGCCTGTGGCTGGCGGGCCAGATCGCCGGCGTCATGGGGCCCAACCTCGGGGTCCCGGTGCTGCTGATGGTGTGCGGGATCATCGGCGGGCCGCTGGTGGAGTGGGGCTGCCGCATTGCGGCCAGAGGCCCGGCCCGGCGCTATGGCCAGGAGGCGGAACGGCGCCTACGAGAGGCCGCCGCCGGCTGTGGCCGAGCCCGGGTGCTCGATCCGGTGGCGGCAGAGCTGTTGCGCTATCGAGAGGTGCGCGAGCAGTACGGGCGGGTTGTGCGGACCGGGTCGAGGTGAGCGTGAGCTGATGGGCGGGGGCGGCCGTTGTGGGGTGTGTGAGCTGATGGGCCGGGGCGGCCGCTGGGGGTTCGAGGGCTGGCGGGCGGGGGCGGCCGCTGGGGCCGAGTGCGCTTGAAGGCTGGCCGGGGCCGTCCGGGTGTGCGTGGGCTGGCGGGCGGGGGTGGCTGGTCGGGGCCGCGTGGGCTGGTGGCTGGGGGTGGTCACTCGGGGTGGGTGAGGTGAGGGGTGGCTGCGGTCGGTTGGGTGGGCGTGGGTTGATTTGGGTGGGCGTGGGTTGAAGGGTGGAGGTGGGGCCGGTCGGGTTGCGTGGGCTGGCGGCCGGAGGTGGCTGGTCGGGGCCGCGTGGGCTGATGGCCGGAGCGGTCACCCGGGGTGCGTGAACTGGCCGCTACCCGGGATGCGTGAGCTGGGACCAGTCGAGGCCACCCCGGGATGCGTCAGCCTGTGGCCTGCTGCGGCCACCGGGGGTGAAGGCGGCGGGGGGACGGAGGTCACTCGTGCGGGTGACGGGGATTTCCACAGGTGAGGTGGTCGTCCACAGCGCTCAGCGGGCCCGGCCCGGCGGAGGCAGTCTGGGGTCGCGGCGATCGCAGGGCGGGTCCGGCCGGAGGACGGCGGACGGCGCGCGTGATCGGCGGGACGTGCCGGCGCGTACGGCGGTCGTACGCGCCGGCACGGCAGACGCAGCCGTACGGGACGGGCCCGTACGCGTGTCCGCCCGGCCGTCGAGAGCCGGGCGGGGGAGGGGAGCGAGGACATGAACGAGACGATCGTCTGCGTGGTGGGCAACGTGGCGACCCAGCCGGTGTACCGGGAGGCGGCCGCGGGCCCGTCGGC
This sequence comes from Streptomyces roseochromogenus subsp. oscitans DS 12.976, assembly GCF_000497445.1. NCBI lineage: Bacteria > Bacillati > Actinomycetota > Actinomycetes > Kitasatosporales > Streptomycetaceae > Streptomyces > Streptomyces roseochromogenus. Next base: position 6,365,627 of record NZ_CM002285.1, read on the forward strand.
CCGGTTCCGGCTCGCGGTGACCGCGCGCTACTGGGACCGGGAGAAGAGTGCCTGGACCGACGGACACACCAACTTCTTCACGGTGTGGGCCAACCGCCAGCTCGCGGTGAACGTGGCGGCGTGCGTGGAGGTGGGCCAGCCGCTCGTCGTACAGGGCCGGCTGAAGGTGCGCACGGAGGTGCGCGAGGGGCAGCAGCAGTGGGCCTCCGCCGACATCGACGCCGTGGCGATCGGCCACGACCTCGCACGCGGTACGGCCGCCTTCCAGCGCGCGGCCAAACCGGAGGCTGCCCTCACGGCGGCCCGGCCGGAGCCGAGCTGGGAGACACCGCGCCCTGTCGGCACACCGGACGAGGAGGCGGCCCAACAGGCCCCGGAGCCAGCTGCGGTGACATGACGTCAGCGACCGGCACGGATGCGCCGGGACCGCCCGGTCCCGGCGGGACGCGGTTCCCGAACACCCCGTACGAACCGGTGGATTTGTCGATATGCCCAGCTCATGGACGGTCCCGGGGATAACGATTACGGATCGGATCGCCCATCGGATCATCCGACCGACGGGAGAGGCTCCGAGTGATCCATAGGATGCCGGGCGTGCCCCTAGAGGGCCGCCGATTCTGCTGGTGGGACCGTCCCCCACGTCCAACGGGTCCTGCTCGAAGGGGAATTCTGTGCTTGCTGCGTTCTCTGGGTTCCGCCGTTCCGCCGGAGCGGCCCGCCTGGCCGCCGCCACGGCGGCATCCGGTCTCGTGGCAGCCGGTGTGCTGTCCGGCGCCGGTAGAGCCGCGGCCGACGAGACACCGCAGACCGAGGGCGGAGCGGCGGCCACGATCGACGGCCTGAAGACCTACGGCGAGGCCGTGATCCACGAGAACGGCGGCGACCAGCGGGTGCAGGCGGGCCTGTTCGAGATGTCCGTCGACGGCGGCGGCACCCTGCAGACGTACTGCGTCGACCTCCACAACCCGACCCAGCGCGACGCCTACTACGAGGAGACGTCCTGGAGCGGCACCTCGCTGGGCACCAACAAGGACGCCGGCAAGATCCGCTGGATCCTGCAGAACTCCTACCCCCAGATCAACGACCTCGCCGCGCTCGCCCAGCGGGCGGGCACCGGCTCACTCACCGAGCAGGACGCGGCGGCCGGTACCCAGGTGGCCATCTGGCGCTATTCCGACCACGTGAAGGTCGACGCCGTAGACCCGCAGGCCGAGAAGCTCGCCGACTATCTGCAGAAGAGCGCCGGCGACCTCGGCGAACCGCAGGCCTCGCTCACACTGGACCCGCCTGCGGTCTCCGGCCACCCCGGGGATCTGCTGGGGCCGGTGACCGTGCACACCAATGCGACCGGTGTCGCCGTGACCCCGCCGACGGACGCGGCCACCAGCGGGGTGCGGATCATCGACAAGACCGGCAAGGTCATCACCTCCGCTCAGGACGGCAGTCAGCTGTACTTCGACATTCCGGAGGACGCCTCGACCGGCACGGCGCAGCTGACGGTACAAGCCTCGACCACGGTGCCCGTCGGCCGGGCCTTCGCCTCCGACAGTCGCAGCCAGACCCAGATACTGGCCGGTTCCAGCGAGTCCACGGTATCCGCGACCGCCAACGCCACCTGGGCTTCCAAGGGCGCCATACCCGCGGTCTCGGCCCGCAAGGACTGCGCCAAGGGCGGCGTGGACATCATCGTGGCCAACAAGGGCGATCAGCCCTTCACCTTCGAGCTGATGGGCACCGAGCACACCATCCCCGCGGGTGCCACCCGCACGGTGACCATCCCGCTCCAGGAGGACCAGGCCTACGACTTCACGATCACCGGGCCGCACGGCTTCACCCATCGCTTCACCGGCGTCTTCGACTGCAAGACCCAGGGCGCACTCACGACCCAGACGACCCAGGTCCACAACGAGCCCAGCCCCGCCACGGTCGGCGGCACCACGGCCCCCGGCACCGACCTCGCCGCGACGGGCGGCTCGGCGATCACCCCGCTGATCGCCGGCGTGGCCATCGGCTTCGTGGTGATCGGCGGCGCGGTCCTGGTACTGCTCCGCAAGCGCGAACAGCCGGACAACTGACCTCGTCCGGGTCAGGCCTCCTCGTTCCGGGCGCCGGACCCGTCCTGGGACGTGTCAAAAAAGATCAGCCGCGCCGAACCACTGATCATCCCCACACACCCCAACCAGAGCGCCAGCCGCCCGAGGGCCTTGCCGCCATGCCAATCGTGCGGGGCCCCGAAGACAATCCAGGCACCCAAGGCGATCCCCGCGATCATGACGGCCACTCCACCGATACGACGTAAGCCGTGACTCATGGGCCCATCGTCGCCCGTGACTGATCCCCGCTCAACTGCGTTTGCACCCGACCAGCCACGACCTGCAACGGAAACCCCAGGGTGAGGCGCTGCTCCACGTCACCCATGCCCGCGCGTACGCCGCCGTAGGCGAGAAGCCCGCAGCGGCCCGCGCCCTGCTCGTCGCCGAAGACGCCCTTCTACGCGACGACGGCCCACAGCCGAGCTACTCCCGCGTCAGCGAGCCAGCCGCCGGCACCGTGGCCGGCCACACCGCCCGCGCCTTGACCGACCTCGCCGACCACATCGGCACCGAGCAACAACACCGCGATGCCCTGGTGCGCTGGGACCCCGGGAAGTACAAGCGCGTCCACACCCTCACCTACGCCGACCTCGGCGACAGCCTCGCCGCCCAGACCCGCGCCGATGAGGCCGTCGCCGCCTGGTCCCAGGCCCTGACTCTCATGGAGGGCATGACCTCGGACCGCACCCGTAAGGCGATCAACTCGCTTCGCTTCACCCTCGGCTGCCGACCGGGCGTTCCGCAGGCCGGCCTGGTCCTCACCTGTCGTGAGCTCGCTGTCGGGGAGGGGCATGAGTGAGTTCAGCGTGCTGGACGGGTGGCAGACAGTACGCTGAGTCAGCGGGGTCGGGCCCGCAGCACAGTGTCCGGGAGGTGCCTCATGACGGCCGACATGGTGGCCCCGGCGTGGATGCATGAGCAGATCACGGCGGAGGAGTACGAGTCCTGGTCCGAGGAGCAGTGCGCCGGTATCGAGATCGTGGACGGGATGGTCGTCCTGAGTCCGAGTGCGTCCAAGCGCCACAACCGGGTGGCCCGGATTCTTGCGAACGCCCTGGATGCCGCCGCGGGCCCGGAGTGGAACGCCGACACGGACTTCGACGTCCGGCTTCAGGACGTCCCGCTCACCAATCGGTGCCCGGACGTCGTCGTGTACCGAGCAGACACGATCGACATCACCCCCACCCGCCCTGAGCACGTGCTGCTGGTCGCGGAGGTGGTGTCGCCAGGCTCGGAGACCACCGACCGGATCGTGAAGGTCGACCAGTACGCCAAGGCAGGCATCGGCTTCTACTGGCGGATCGAGCAGGCCGCGACAGGCGTTCCTCTTGTGTACACCTACGTTCTCGACCCCGCGACGCAGACCTACCGGGACGGAGACGTCTTCACCGGCGTCCTCAAGGTAGCGGCCCCCTTCCCTGTGGAGATCGACCTCGGCCAGATCTGACCACGCGCTGCTTGGCAGTCGGCAGCGCGTGAGCGATGCGTGAGCGGACGGTCCGACACAGGGGGCATCAGGGCGCGACTCCGGCCATCGTGAGGAGCGTGGCCCCATCCTCCCTCTGCTGCGCGACGGCGTCGTCTCTCAGCACCACCGGCTCACCCAGGCACAGTTCCTGGACGCCGTGGCGATGGGCCTGATCATCCCCGGCCTGGTCGTCATCACCGCCGCCTTCATCGGCCACCTCGTCGGCGGCGCCACCGGCGCGTTGGTCGCGACCGCCGCCATCTTCATCCCCATCTACCTAGGCGTCGTCGTCCCCGGCCGCTGGTTCGTCCGCCACCGTTACAACCCCCAGCTCAAGGCATTCGTCACCGGCCTCCCCGACGCCATAGCGATCGCGCAGGACCTTGGTGCATGTCTCGCGGGAGGTGCCCGCAGTGTTGCTGCGGAGGCTGTTCGCCGCGACGGAGTCTCCGAGGCGGCGTCGGGGTCGATGCCCGAGGTGACGTCGGGGGTGGATCAGGGGCAGTTCGGGGTTGATCCCGATACCCGGCGAGTCGGCGGCCGAAGCAGGATTGATCACGTCGCTGAGGACCGCTCAGCCGAGTGATCTCACGGAGTGCCCCGCATGAAGCCGCTCACCCGTCGTGCCGCCGCCCTCGGTCTGGCCTGCTCCGCCCTCGTCGGTGTCACCGCTGGATCGGGTGCATCGGCCTTCGCCGCCGACGGCACAAGCTCCAGCGCCACGACGGCCTTTCCGGCGCTGAACCCGTCCGCGCTTGAGGCCGCCATCCAGACGCGGCCCTCCGACAACGCCTCCGGCGCGATCGCCCTGGTGGCCGAGCCGGGCCAGCTGTGGAAGGGCTCCACCATCGACAGTCAGACCGGCCGGAGGATCCCGGCGAACGCACACTTCCACGCCGGCAGCATCTCCAAGGTCTTCGAGACCACCGTCATCCTCCAACTCGCGGCAGAAGGCCGGATAGACCTCGACCAGACCATCCAGCAGTACATGCCCGGCCTGCTGCCGGACACCTTCCAGCCGATCACCGTCCGCGAGCTGATCAACTACACCAGCGGCCTCCCGAACGTGGACGAGGGCAAGCCCGCCGACAGCGCCGACGACACGATCGCCAGCCGATACACCTACCGGACCTTCGACGAGATCATCCAGGACACCTTGCGCCCAGCCGACCGCCCGTGGCCCGGCCCGCACTTCGCCCCCGGTACCAAGCAGGAGTACAACTCCCTCGGCTTCCGGATCGCGGGCAAGCTCATCGAGCAGATCACCGGCAACTCCTTCAAGGAGGAGGTCACCGACCGCATCCTGGAGCCGCTGCACCTCGAACAGACCTCGGTGCCCGAGGACAACCCCAAGATGCCCCGGCCCTACCTGCACGGCTACATGACCGACAGCCAGGGCGAGGCGGTGGACGTCAGCGAGCAGGGCGGCGACCCGTCCAACATGATCTCCGCCCCGGCCGACCTGGACCACTTCATGACCGCGCTGTTCCAAGGCCGTCTGCTGCCCACCGCGCAGCAGAACGAACTGTTCACCCTGCCCAAGGACAACGAGGGCAAGCTCGTCCCGTTCGTCGGTGGCACCTCCTGCAACAAGGTGGCCTGTTTCGGCGCCGGCCTGATGTCCACACCACTGCCGAACGGTGCCGTGCTCTGGGGCAAGACGGGCCACGACGACGGCTACGCCAACGGCATGTTCGCCACCCGTGATCTGTCCGTCCGCGCGGTCTACTCGGTCTCCAACCTGAGCCTCGACTTCGGCGCTCCCACCCACCTGTCCAACCGCCTGCTTGCGGCAGTCCTGAATCCCACCACCTCGCACAACTGACTTCGCCCTTTGCGTCGAGGCGCCCGCGGCATCGCCCGCCTGAGCGGCCTGGCCTGGCCGCCAACTGCACCTTTGGGAGAACAGCACCCCGGGCAGCGTCGAGCACCACCCGGCAAGGATTCGATCCCACTCCTGAAGCGGTGATTCACTGGCCAGATGAACACGTTCGATCACTATCTCCCGGACTGGGAGTTCGGCGAAGACTGGCGGCCAGTGGTCGAACACCTGGCGGCCCGTGTTACGAGCTGGCCGAGTGGAGCGCCGGAACCGGAAGACTTTTGCGTGGACTTCCCCGCCGACGTGCAATGGACAGAGGGCCTGCTGGTGTGGACGCGACTCGGGAGTATCTGCCTGGGCGGACAGATCGACCGTACAGGTCTGCGCTGTGGCACCCTGAACCCACACAATCCGGGAGACCATCTCGACTGCCGCTTCATCCTTCTCGGCGAGGGAAGATCCCTTTCTGATCTGGTGGACGCGCTTCTTGACTGGGTGACCGCCCAGGCGGGTCGGGCTGACATCCACGGCTGACGCCAACGAGTCCGAACAGAGACGGATCCAAGCGGCCAGCGGCGCACCATCCGCCGGGCGCAGGAGCTGCTGATCTCCCAGGGTGTGCTGGAAGGCCGCGCCGGGTCGGGCACGTACGTTGCCGAGCCCCGGAAGCGGGTCCGGGTCGTCCGGTCGTCGGCCCCGGAACAGCCCAGCGGATCGCCGTTTCGCGCGGACATGAAGGCCGTGGGCAAGCAGGGTGATTTGGGAGAGCCGCACCGACGCCAAGGTGCCGGCTGCACGCCGGTGCTGGTGTCGTGAACCGCATGGCCGCGATCGGTGTCACGGTCAGCCACGCCGTGGAGCAGCCCGAGCCGAGGCAGGCGACCGTCGAGGAGGCGTCGATACTCGGCATCCAGAAGGCCGCGCTCGTCACGCACATCCGGCGGACCTACTACAGCGACCAAGGGCGGCCCGTCGAGACGGCGGACATCGTGGTGCCCGCCGCGCACTGCGAGATCGTCTACGAGATCCCGATCAACCGTTAGTCGGCGCTCTCAGCAGCGAGCCAATCGCCGAGCGCCGAGAAGTCGGCGTCTACGAGCCCTTGAGCCGGGTCGACGCGATGAAGCAGCGACGGCCCAGGATGTTGGGCATCGACCCACAAGCGATCCATGGCGCCGATTTCGTCGTCGACCCAGATGAACGGTCGACCGTCGGCCCACTCGACCAAGGGGCGAGTCTTCCAGTGCAGGCCGCGGGGTCCGTCGTCGGCGCCGGTGTCCGGCCACTCCACCACCGCCAGCTTCGGCAGTCCAAGGCGCGGGGCGACGGCCTCGTTCGCGTCCTCCATCCACGTCGTGGCCCACACGAGATGGCAGCCCAGGGCGAGGAGACGCGATCCGATGCCGGGATCCAGTCGATCAAGCAGCGGGTTGCCCTGATCGAAAGACGTCGAGGAGCCGTGCGAGGCCCCGAACGGGATGAGCGGCCCGTCGACGTCGAGGAAGAGGATGGGGCGCTCCGCTGCGCTGGTCACAGCGGCACGATAGCCCGGCGCGGTGGCGGCGGGGACTCTGCTTCCTGGGCCGTCCCTGAGCCGTCCGAGGGTGCCCGAGGCCACCCAACGGCGACCGACAGCGACAGTCGAGCCACTGTCACCACCACCGAAACCCCAGGTCAGAGCGCCCGGACCAAACGGGTTTCCATCCAGGCCTGGCCGTCGGGCAAGATGGGATGTATCTGCCCACTGCCTGATTTCAAGCTGCCGGACGGTTTCTCTTGGCTGAGTTCATTTACACCATGCGCAAGGCGCGCAAAGCGCACGGCGACAAGGTGATCCTCGACGACGTCACCCTGAACTTCCTGCCGGGTGCCAAGATCGGCGTCGTCGGCCCGAACGGTGCCGGTAAGTCGACCGTGCTGAAGATCATGGCTGGTCTTGAGCAGCCGTCGAACGGCGACGCGTTCCTGTCGCCGGGCTACAGCGTGGGCATCCTGCTGCAGGAGCCCCCGCTGAACGAGGAGAAGACCGTCCTGGAGAACGTCCAGGAGGGTGTCGCCGAGATCAAGGGCAAGCTCGACCGGTTCAACGAGATCGCCGAGCAGATGGCGACCGAGTACACCGACGCGCTCATGGACGAGATGGGCAAGCTCCAGGAGGAGCTGGACCACGCCAACGCCTGGGACCTCGACGCCCAGCTCGAACAGGCCATGGACGCGCTCGGCTGCCCGCCCGGCGACTGGCCCGTCACCAACCTCTCCGGTGGCGAGAAGCGCCGCGTCGCGCTCTGCAAGCTGCTGCTGGAGCAGCCCGACCTGCTCCTCCTCGACGAGCCCACCAACCACCTCGACGCCGAGTCGGTGAACTGGCTGGAGCAGCACCTCGCCAAGTACCCGGGCACCATCGTGGCCGTCACCCACGACCGGTACTTCCTCGACAATGTCGCGGGCTGGATCTGTGAGGTCGACCGCGGCCGCCTCCACGGCTACGAGGGCAACTACTCCAAGTACCTGGAGACCAAGGCCTCCCGCCTCAAGGTCGAGGGCCAGAAGGACGCCAAGCGGCAGAAGCGGCTCAAGGAAGAGCTGGAGTGGGTGCGGTCGAACGCCAAGGGGCGGCAGGCCAAGTCCAAGGCGCGTCTGGCGCGGTACGAGGAGATGGCCGCCGAGGCCGACAAGATGCGGAAGCTGGACTTCGAGGAGATCCAGATTCCGCCGGGGCCGCGGCTCGGCAACGTCGTCGTCGAGGTCGACCAGCTCAACAAGGCCTTCGGCGAGAAGATCCTCGTCGACGGGCTGAGCTTCACGCTGCCGCGCAACGGCATCGTGGGCGTCATCGGCCCCAACGGCGCCGGCAAGACCACGCTGTTCAAGATGATCCAGGGGCTGGAGACCCCGGACTCCGGCGACATCAAGGTCGGCGAGACCGTCAAGATCTCCTACGTGGACCAGACCCGCGCCAACCTCGACCCGAAGAAGACGCTGTGGGAGGTCGTGTCCGACGGGCTCGACTACATCAACGTCGGCCAGGTCGAGATGCCGAGCCGGGCCTACGTGTCCGCCTTCGGCTTCAAGGGTCCGGACCAGCAGAAGCCGACCGGTGTCCTCTCCGGCGGTGAGCGCAACCGCCTCAACCTGGCGCTGACCCTGAAGCAGGGCGGCAACCTGCTGCTCCTCGACGAGCCCACCAACGACCTCGACGTCGAGACCCTCAGCAGCCTGGAGAACGCGCTGCTGGAGTTCCCCGGCTGCGCCGTGGTCGTCTCCCACGACCGCTGGTTCCTCGACCGCGTCGCCACGCACATCCTCGCCTACGAGGGTGAGTCGAAGTGGTTCTGGTTCGAGGGCAACTTCGAGTCGTACGAGAAGAACAAGGTCGAGCGGCTCGGCCCGGACGCCGCGCGTCCGCACCGCGCCACCTACAAGAAGCTGACCCGGGGCTGATCGGTCTTGCGCCACATCTACCGCTGCCCGTTGCGCTGGTCGGACATGGACGCGTACGGACACGTCAACAACGCGATCTTCCTCCGCTATCTGGAGGAGGCCCGTATCGACTTCACGTCCCTCAGGGGCGCGGAGTCCAAGCAGGGGTCCGTGGTGGCGCGCCATGAGATCGACTACCGCCGCCAGCTCGTCCACCGGCCCACGCCCGTGGACATCGAGCTGTGGGTCACGGAGATCAAGGCCGCCTCCTTCACCGTCTCCTACGAGGTGAAGGACGCGGACGCGATCTATGTGACGGCCCGGACCGTGGTCGTCCCGTTCGACTTCGAGAGGCAGCGGCCGCGCCGGATCACCGAGGGGGAGCGGGAGTTCCTCCAGCGGTACACGGACGAGGCTGCCGAGGAGGCCGTCGCCGCATGACGGTGCTGCACCTGGCCGACGAGACGGAGGCGGCCGACCTCGCCGCCTTCCTCTCCCGGCTGCTCCACTACGACCGTGGAGCCGCGGTGCGCCTGCAGGCGGCCGGTACGGCGCTCGCCGTGTTCGGCCGGCCGCCGTCCTTCGAGGTGCTCGCCGTCCGCGCGGTACGGCTGGCCAAGCCGTACGAGAACGGGCTCGACGTCACCCTCGACGTGACCGTCTCCGCCGGTCAGTTGCTGGAGTCCGTGGACGAGCGCGCGGCCACCGCCGGCGTACCGGCCGCGGTGACCGGTCCGCCGTGGGCCGGTGTGCTGCCGCCGCGCGGCGGCTGGCGGGCCGTACCGGGGCTGCCCGCCCCGGACGCGCTGCGGGCGACCGTTGCCGCGGCGGTCGCCGAGTTCCGGTCGCGTACGGAGGAGCTGGCGCCGGACGGCCGTACCCGCGCGGAGCTGGACCGGATCGGGCGGGACATCTGGTCCCGGGAGATCGGGCGGACCGGGCTTCCGGTGCGGGCCGTGCACGCGGCCCAGTCCCTGGGCTTCCTGCGGCCCGGGGTCGGTCCCGCCGATACCGGGCTGTTCTCCTCCGGGGCATGGCTCCGGCTGCGCACCCCCTACGGGTCCGTCGCCGTGCGACGGGCCGGGCTCGGGGCGCTCGGCGTCAGCGTGCGGTGACCGACTTCGGTCACCGGGTGTCGTCCGGCCACACCCCGATGTGGTCCTTTGCCAGCTCCGGGGCCACACGGTCGCAGATGCGCCAGCACCGCGGTGCTGACAGAGCGGGTCGGCTCCGGGTAAGCGGTTGCCGACCGGTCTATGCCGGATCGTGACCGGAATGCGGCGATGTGTGACCAGAACCCGACCTTCAGTGGCGCGAGTTCGGGCTCACTCTGGCGTGTTCACCATCGACGCGGCCGCGTACGTCAGATAGTTCCACAGCGTCGTCTCGTGCTCCTCGGACAGCCCGAGTTCGTCGACGGCCACCCGCATGTGCCGCAGCCAGGCGTCGTGCGCCGCGCGGTCCACGGTGAACGGGGCGTGCCGCATCCGCAGCCGTGGGTGGCCGCGGTTGTCGCTGTAGGTGGTGGGGCCGCCCCAGTACTGCATCAGGAACAGGGCGAGCCGCTCCTCGGCCGGGCCCAGGTCCTCCTCCGGGTACATCGGCCGCAGGATCGGGTCCTCGGCGACTCCCTCGTAGAAACGGTGGACGAGCCGCCGGAAGGTCTCCTCCCCGCCGACCTGCTCGTAGAAGGTCTGCTCCTGAAGCGTGCCGCGCCGAATCTCTGTCACCCGTACATCGTCTCAGACGGGGCGACCCAGGACTCAAGGCTTAGGACCCGCAGGACCGGCTCGACCCTACTGTGGACCCATGGGTATGGGTGTGGGCCTGGGTGCATACGACACCGGGATCGAGGCCCTGGCCGCCGTCGCGCGGGCCGCGCTGGTGCGGGAGATCGACGCCGAGGGAGCCTTTGCCGGGGACCCGGTGTGGCGGGAGGCGTTCGCGGCGGTGCCCCGGCATCCGTTCGTGCCCTACTACTACGTCGCCGGGCGGCGCGGCCACGAGCGCCGCTGGGGCGAGAGCCCCGACCGGGAGGCTCGCGAGCGCTGGGTGCGCGGCGCTTACGAGGACGTGCCGCTGGCCACCCGGCTGCGCGACGGCGAGCTGGTCTCCTCCAGCAGCCAGCCCTCCCTGATGGCGCGGATGCTGGTCGCGCTGCAGGTGGCGGACGGGAACCGGGTGCTGGAGGTGGGCGCGGGCACCGGCTACAACGCGGCCCTGCTCGCTTTCCGGCTCGGCGACGACGGCCTCGTCACCACCATCGATCTGGAGCCGGAGATCACCGAGTCCGCCCGCCGGCACCTGGACGCGGTCGGCTTCCATCCGGCCGTCGTCACCGGCGACGGCGCGCGCGGAGCGCCCGAACGCGCCCCCTTCGACCGGATCATCGCCACCTGCGAGCTGCCCACCGTCCCGCGCGCCTGGCTCGCCCAGTGCCGCCCCGGCGCCCGGATCCTGACCCCGTTGGCCACCGGCCTGCTCGCGCTCACGGTCCGGGACGCGGCACACGCCGAGGGCGGATTCCTGCCCACGGCCGCCTACTTCGTACCGCTGCGCGGCGAGGGCAGGGTGGAGCCGGAGGACGTGTCGCTCGCCGGGCTGCCGGACCGGGCCCGCGAGCAGGAGACGTTCCGCTTCCTGCTCGCGCTGACCCGGGGCACCCTCGATCCGCGGGAGGCCTACGCGCTGTGGGAGCGCGAGGGCGTGCCGGAGCGGGAGCGGTACGGCGTCACGGTCGACGGCGAGCACGCCCGGGCCTGGCTGGACGACCCGGCGGGGCCGTACGCCTGGCCGTTGCCGTGACCGTCCCCCGGGGCCCTAGGCCCGCCGGATGGTGATCGTCGTCCAGGCGCCCACGTGCACCCGGTCGCCGTCCTGCAGCGGAACCGGCACGAACGGCTGGATCGGTTCCTCGGACATGTTGACCGTCGTGCCGTTGGTCGAGTTCTGGTCGACGACCGCCCAGCTGCCGTTGGGCTGCTGCACCAGCACCGCGTGCTGATGCGAGACACCCGGGTCCTCCGGCGGCACCGACAGGTCGATGTCGGGGGTGTCGCCGGTGGAGTGCCGGCGGCGGCCGATGGTGAGCTGGTTGCCGCTGAGCGTGCGCTGCTGCTCGGGCGAGTACGCGGGCAGGTTCAGGCCCGCGGCCTCGGGCCCCGAGCGCTGCATCATCGCCATGAAGTAGTCGCGGTCCGGACCGATGGTCGCCGTCCAGGTGACCGGTCCCGCGGGCTGCTGCGGGAAGCCGGGAACGGGCGGCGGGGCCTGGGTGGCTCCGGGCTGCGGGTAGCCGTACCCGCCACCGGGACCACCGGCGGGGCCGGCGGACGACGGCGGGGCCTGCGTCGCGCCCGGCTGCGGATAGCCGTACCCGCCACCCGGACCTCCGGAGGGGCCGGTGGACGACGGCGGGGAGATCATCCAGTCGTCGTCACCGCCGCCGACCGGGGGCCGGCGGGTCTCACCCGGGAACGCGGGTGGCGCGGGCGGACCCGACTGCGCATACGCCTGCGAGGCACCGCCGGGAACGGCACCGGGGCCGGGCGGGACCGGACGCGAGGGGTCGCCGCCGAACCCGGAGGGACCGGGCGCGCCGGGACCGCCCTGCGGCGGGCCGGGAGGAGTGGGGGCACCGGGACCCGAGGGCTCCCGGCCGAAGGGCGCGGGCGCACCGGGACCCTGGCCCTGACCGGGGCCCTGCCCCGGGCCGCCGCCGAAGCCGGACGGACCACCTGGAGCACCCGGACCACCAGGCCCCTGCCCCGGGCCGCCGCCGAAGCCGGACGGACCACCGGGAGCACCCGGAGCGCCGGGGACCGGCCCCTGCCCCGGAGTGCCACCAAAGCCAGGCGGACCCGACG
>NZ_CM002285.1:6378497-6381145 GCF_000497445.1 Streptomyces roseochromogenus subsp. oscitans DS 12.976
CGCCCGCGGGCGGGGGCGGCGGCGGGGGCGGAGGTACGGCACCGGCCATGCGGTGACCGCAGACCTCGCACCAGTCGTCGGAACCCGACTGGTGTCCGTTCGGGCAGGTCGGCATGTCGGCGCTTCCCCTTCTCCATTGCTTCCAGGGTCACTTCTTTACACGAACAGTCTTTGTGGACCGGGTCTCCAAGGTCATCTCATCCGCCTCGGCGACCCTCGCCTTCAACCGCACAGTACCTGTCGCGGCGTCGACCACGTCCACCACCTTCGCAAGCAGTTTCGCAGTATCGGCGTTCCCGGAGGCATTCGCGAGTTGAACAGCGCGCCCCAGTTTGGCCGTTGCTCCATCGAAATCGCCCGCTTTGCGAAGGTCGAGCCCTTGCTGTATGGCTTGTGCCAGTTCGGCCTGCCCGGTGTAGTGGGCGACTTGGGGGTTGATGGAGGTGGAGGCCGTCATGTCGTCGGTCCACACCGCCCGTACGAGGCCCTGCGCGCCCAGGTTCTGTACGGATCCTCCCCCAGGTCGGGGCACCACCAGGGACACCCGCGCGGCCAGCATCTCCTGGCCGAGACCGGCCGCCGGGACCTCCACGCACACGTGGTAGTCGCGGGACTCGTCGCCCCAGGACCCCGTCGGATAGTCCCCGGCGCGCGGCCCGGCCTCGGCGCGGCGGCCGGTCAAGTCCTCGACGGTGGGCGCCACTTGCTTGACGAATCTGATGGTCGTGCCGACCGGTGTCCACACCCGCAGGGCGACGTCGGCGACCTCCTTGCCCATCGCCGTCTCCATCATCTGCGTGAAGTCGGCGGCGAGACCGGCCGGGTCGGCGACGATGTCGGCGATGCCGAGGAGCGCGGAGGCGATCCCTGTGACTTCTTTCACTTCCCAGTCGGTGCCCACACCCCGCGCATCACACGTGAACCGTCCGGCACACGCGTCCAGCGTCGCGCCCAGATCCTCCGGCGACTCGTGTTCGTTGCGGCCGTCGGTGAGCAGGATGCCGTGCCGGATGGTGACGTCGTCCGAGTTCAGCAGCCGGTCGGCGAGCCGCAGCCAGGTGCCGATGGCCGTACCGCCGCCCGCGCCGAGCCGCCGCAGCGCCTGCTTGGCCTGCTCGCGGGTGGTGGCGTCGGCGATCGCGAGCCCACCGCCGCCCGGATAGACCTCCTCGGCCACGTGCGTGCCGCCGATCACCGCGAAGTGCGTGCCGTCGCGCAGGGAGTCGATCGCGGCGGCCGTGGCGTCACGGGCGCCCCGCATCTTGGTCGGCGGGTAGTCCATCGAGCCGGAGCAGTCCACCATGATCGCCACGGCGGCGGACCGGCCGGGCCCGGCCGGGTGCACCGGGAGCACGGCGCCGCCGGCGGTGCCGCCGCCGGTCGCCGTCACGGTGACGATGGCATTGACCTCGCGCCCGCCCTCCGGCAGGTACTCGTTCTGGTACACGTCCATCGAGAACTGCGGCACATGCGACTTCGCGAAATTGGCCATGCGTACTCAAATCCCCCTTGACCGCCCTGCTGAAGCAGGGCGATGGCTGTGAACAGACCGGTCCCCTCCGGCCCGCGGCCTCAGGCCGATCCTGCCCCCTGCGGCGGTGCCGGGAACGGCACGACGGCCACTGTTACGTTGTCGTGGCCCCCGCCGTCCAGGGCGTGGCCGACCAGCACCCGGGCACTGTGCAGCGGGCGCTCGGCCGCGTCCCGGGGGATGGCCTCGGCCATCTCCTCGGCCGTCTCGGCGTAGTTCCACAGGCCGTCGGTGCACACCACCACGACGCCGGAGCGGTCCGGCTTGAAGGAGGCGGTGTGCGGCTCCAGTTCGTAGGCGTCCGCGCCGAGCCAGCCGGTGATCGCGTGGGCGCGTTCGTCGGCGTACGCCTCGGCCTCGCTCATCAGCCCCGCGGCGACCATCTGCGCGGCCCAGGAGTCGTCCTCGGTGAGCCGGGCCGCGGGTGCGGTGCGGTCGTCCGGCACCCAGTAGACCCGGCTGTCGCCGACCCAGCCGACGACCAGCAGCCCGGAGGCGACGACCGTGCCGACGATCGTGCACGCCGGGGCGTTCTGGTGCGGGGCGTGCTCGCGGGCCGTGGCGGGTTCCTCGGCGAGCGCGTTCACGGCCTGCGCGGCGGCGACGATCGCCTCGTGCATCGCCGTCTGCGGATGCGTGCCGCGCGGCAGGGCGGCCAGCAGTGTGTCACCGGCCGCCTGGGACGCGGCTGTTGACGCGTCGTCGGGTCGGGTCGCGGAGGACACGCCGTCGCAGACGACCGCGAGGACGGCCGGGGTGCCGTCGGGCAGCGCGGTGTGGCCGACGGTGAAGGCGTCCTCGTTGCGGTGGTGGCGCAGGCCCCGGTCGCTGACGGCGGCCACCGGGCCCGACTCCTGCTCCATGTGGTCGCGTTCGCGAGGCTGGGCGTGCCCGCAGTTCTCGCAGTAGCCGTCACTGTCCACCCGGCCCGCCCGGCAGGCCACGCACAGCTGCGCGGGCTCCTCCGGCACGGCGGGGTTCTCGGCCACCCGCGGGTCGGGCGCCTGCAGCGGGTACTCCTCCGGCTGCGCGGGCCGGTCGAAGCGCACCCCGGACCCGGCCGGCCGCCGCGGCTCCCCGGCGCCGGAATCGGACCCCTCCGGGCCCGTGCCGGACG
>NZ_CM002285.1:6381170-6387633 GCF_000497445.1 Streptomyces roseochromogenus subsp. oscitans DS 12.976
CCTCGGCCGTGCCTGACACGGCGGCCGCCCCGGGCTCGTGGTCGTGCAGCGGTCCGCCGCCGCAGTCGGTGCCGGGCAGGTCGGTCGGCAGATGCACCGCCGGCGGGGCGGCGGAGCTCTCCGGTTCGGGGGCGGGCCAGGCAACGCCCTCCGGGCCCTCCCCGGCTGAGCCGGTCATGGTCAGCGTCGGATGGTCCCGCGGCGGCGCGGGTACGACGGAGAGGTCGTACCCGCACGCTCCGCAGAAGAGGTCACCCGACTCGACGGGCTCCGCGCAGCTCGGGCACTTCGCCAGTGCGGCCTGCTGGGGCATCTGCGACATCAACTACACCCACGTCCGGGGGCGGTAACGGTTGGCCCGTTCCACCAGTTCGATCCTCTCCTCGCCGCCGGGCGCCAGCCGGGCCAGCGTGCGGTAGGCGCGCTCCAGGCCGAAGCGGAGGCCCCGCTCGTCCAGGCCGCTGCCCAGCAGCACCCGTCCGCCGGCGGCGGGCCGGCTGCCCTGACCTCCGGAGAGTATCCAGTCCAGCGCCGAGCCGAGCACTTCCGCCGCCAACTCCTCACGCCGCGCCGGGTCCAGACCGTACGCGTCCAGCGCCTCGACCTGCCCGGCGGCGGCCGTCAGGTCGTCCAGGAACGGTACGTCACCGGCGCTCGCCGTGCGCTGTCTGAGCCGCGCCCGTACGGCGGCGACCCGGGCGGCGGTGTAGTGGATGGACGACTCCGGCACCG
This sequence comes from Streptomyces roseochromogenus subsp. oscitans DS 12.976, assembly GCF_000497445.1. Taxonomy (NCBI): domain Bacteria; kingdom Bacillati; phylum Actinomycetota; class Actinomycetes; order Kitasatosporales; family Streptomycetaceae; genus Streptomyces; species Streptomyces roseochromogenus. Next base: position 6,381,903 of record NZ_CM002285.1, read on the forward strand.
ACTCCAGCGTCCGCACCGCAAACTGCCGGTTCCCGGCCGCGAGCTGCACCCGGGCAAGACCGAAGGCGGCGCTGACGAAGCTCGGGTCGGTCGCCCACACCAGGTGGTAGTACTCGGCGGCGTTGTCCAGCTGGCCCAGCACCTCCGCGCACAGACCGAGCGCCAGCTTGGGCGCGGCCTCGCCGGGGAAGGCGTCGTAGATCGCGTCGAAGGCGAGCGCGGCGCCCTCGAAGTCGCCGGTGACCAGCCCGGCCAGGCCCCGGTACCACACCACCCGCCAGTCGTCCGGCCGCTCCTCGTCCAGCTCGGCCAGACCTGTCAGCGCCGTCTGCTGCTCACCGCTCTCCAGCCGGGCGCGGATCTGCCGCAGCCGGGTCTCCACGGTCTGCGTCGGCGCCGCTTCCAGGGCGCTGATCAGCTCGGCGGGCGCGGAGGCCAGCAGGCCGGCCAGGAAGCCCGCGTTGGGGTCGCCCGGGTCGACCAGCGGGACGGGCAGGGCGAGCGCGGCGGCCGGGGTGTCCACGGGCCTGACGAGGGCGGCCGGGGGCAGTGCCGGGGCGGCGGACGCGGCCTTGCGCACCTCCCGCGCCCCCAGCCGGGACACGTCACCGTCCAGCCGCGCGAACAACTCCCGGTCGGTGACCCGCACTTCGGGTCCGAACTGCGTCGACAGCGCGGGCCGCGGCTGCCCGCTCTGCAGTGCGACCACCTCGCGCAGCACACCGGTCAGCTGCTCGGCCATCTCCTGCGCGGAGCCGAACCGGCGGGCCGGGTCGGGGTCGGTGGCGCGCACGAGGAGCCGGTAGAAGGACTCGTAGCGGCGGAAGACCTCGATGGTGTCCGGATCGGGCAGGGAGTCGGCGTAGACGTTCGTGTAGCCCTGGAAGTCGAAGGTGAGCACCGCGAGCGTACGGCCCACCGTGTACAGGTCGCTGGCCACCGACGGACCGGCCTCGGCGACCTCCGGGGCCTGGTAGCCGACCGTGCCGTAGATCGCCGACTCGTCGTCGTCCATGCGGCGCACCGCGCCCATGTCGATCAGCTTGAGCTGGTCCTCGGTCTGGATGGCGTTGTCGACCTTGAAGTCGCAGTAGAGGAGGTTACGGCTGTGCAGATGACCGAGGGCTTCGAGGGCCTCGATGCCGTAAGCGCAGGCCTGCTCGACCGGCAGCGGATCGCGGCGGCCCTCGGGTGTGCGGCGGGCGTTGGCGATCTCCTTCAGGGACTTGCCGCCGACGTACTCCATGACGATGTAGCCGTCGAGGGAGCCGGTGCGCTGGTCGAGGTGCTCGACGAAGTTGTAGATCCGCACGATGTTGGCGTGCTCGATCTCCGCGAGGAAGCGCCGCTCGGAGATCGCGGCGGCCATCGCGTCCTGGTCGCCGGTGTCCAGCAGGCCCTTGAGCACCACCCACCGGTCGGAGACGGCCCGGTCCACGGCGAGATAGACCCAGCCGAGACCGCCGTGCGCGAGACAGCCGACGACCTCGTACTGCCCGTGCACCACGTCCCCGGCCTTCAGTTTCGGCACGAAGGAATACGGGTGCCCGCACTTGGTGCAGAACCCCTCCGTACGGCCCGGCCTCTCGCCGCGGGCGCGGCCGACGGGCGCGCCGCAGTCGGAGCGCGAGCAGAACCGCTTCCGCTCCGGCACCTCCGGGTTCTCCAGCACCATCGCGCGCGGGTCGGGCCGCGGCACCTGCGGCACGTGCACCAGCCCGGCGCCCAGCCGTCCCCGCGTGGACGTCCCCGAGGAGGAGCCGGAGCTGCGCACCGACACCGACCGTCCACTGGACCGGCCCGACAGCGAGCGCGAGAGCCGCCCCGACACCGACCGGCGCGACTTCGACGACTGCGAGGACGTACGCGAGCTGTGCGAACCACGCGAACTGCCGCTGTCCACCGCGCCCTTGGTGAGTCCGGTGGGCAGCGAGCCGACCATGCCTCCCCCCGAGGGGGGACCCCCAGCCGCCACCACCGGTGCCAGGCCGCAGGTGTCGCAGTACAGCTCACCGCCGCCGACGTCCTCGTACGACCCCTCGCAGTCCGGCCGCTGACAAGACCGCCCCGGCTGACTCATGACTGCTCCCCCCTCTGGTCCTCGGGCGCGCCCGGCCCGCCGAGCAGATCGGCCGCCAGCTGCTGATAGCGCAGCACGGCCTGCTCGGCCACCCGCAGATCGCAGGGCGCGCTCCACAGCATGCGGCGGGCCGCGTCGTACCGCTCGACCAGGAACGGATCCTCGGCGAGGCCGTGCCGCGCCACCTTCGCCTTGTAGGCATCCAGCCGGCCGCGCAGTTCGGCGCGGACCGCGAGCGGCGCAGTGACCGCGGTCAACGACTCCCGGGCGCGCAGCAGTTCGTCCTCGGCCTTCTGCTCCAGCGACTCCAGCAGCGGGGAGAGCCGGTGCCACTGCGCCTGCCTGCGGTACTCGGCCGCCGTCGCCAGCTGCTCCTGCAGCACGGTCGGCGGGCCGCTCACCACCGGCACCTCCGTCGCCGCGATCTTCGCCAGCACCTCGCCGCGCGCGGTACGGGCCTCGGCGAGGGTGCGGTCGGCGCGCGAGAGCACGTCCCGCAGCCGGATCAGCCGCGCCTCCGCATCCTGACGGACCGTCAGCACAGCGTCGATCTCCCGGCGCACATCCTCCAGGGCGCGCGCCTCACGGTCGTACACCATGGTGTCCGGACGGCCGCCGCCGGGCGCCGAACTGCCCACGGCCGGCACCCAGAAGGCGAGCGGGTCCGAGACGACGTCCTCGCGCAGCCTGGTCAGCGTGCGCGTGATCCGCTCCAGGTCGTCGCCCGCCGGGTGCTCGCCGGGGCGTACGCCGACGGAGTGCGCGAGCTTGCGGGTGCGCCGGAGTTCCGCGGCGAGTAAATCGATCCTGGCGGGCAGCGCCGACCACACCGCGTCGGCGGCGACGACCAGGTCCAGGCTCGTCGCGTACAGCTCGTTCATCCGGTCCACCAGCGCGGTCAGCGAGTAGGTCTCGCTGAGCCGGCCGCTGCCGGCGACGGTCACGGACTCGCCGCGCAGCAGCTCGGTCAGCTCCGCCAGGTCCTCGCGGGTGGACCAGCGGCGCCGGCCGCGGATCTCCCGGGCGGAGCGCAGCGCGGCCGCGTACGCGTCGAAGTACCCCCACAACAGGGTGATCTGCGTCTCCGTGGCCTGCCAGCGTTCACCCGTGACACCGGTCAGGCGGGCGCCTTCGAGGAGTCTGCGGCCCGCGTGGTCCTGCAGGGCCAGCAGCGAGGTCTCGATCGCCTCGTGCTCCTGGCCGAGCCGCGCCAGCGCACGGTCCACCTCGTCCCGGTCCATCACCGGCCCGGCGGGGTCCGTGACGCCCATCGATCACCTCTCGCTGCTCGTGCTTCCCGGTCGGACGCGGCTCAACTCGTCCGCAGATACTGCGGTGCGGGCGGTTCGGACGGGCCCGAGTCCTTTCCCAGTGTCGCCGACAGCCAGGTGTCGTACGACGCCTGCCAGCCGTTCGCGCGGTAGTCCACCAGAACGCGATTGACCCGGCGTACCAGATCGGAGGCGTCCTTCTTCATCGCCACTCCGTAGTACTCGGTCGTGAACGCCGCGCCCTTGAGCTCCACGGTCGGGTCCTGCGCGGCCTGGCTCGCGGCGAGCGCGCCGTCGGTCACCACCGCGTCCACCTCGCCCAGTTGCAGCCGGACCAGACAGTCCAGCTGGTTCGGGACGGTGGTGGAGATGTCGGTGGAGGCGGGCAGGGTGCCGGCCTTTCTGTCGGCGTCCAGCTTGGTGTGCGCCGTCGAACCGGCCGCCGTGCACACCTTCTTGTGCGCCAGCGTCGAGTTGTAGCCGCTGATCGAGGACGACTTGGGCGCGAGCACCTGCTGCCCGGTCTTGAAGTAGGGCGCCGAGAACGCGACCTGGGCCAGCCGCTCGCAGGTGATCGTCATGGTCCGTACGACCATATCCACCCGCCCGTCCTGGATCGCGGAGATCCGCTGGCTGGTCGGAATCGCCTTGAACTGCACCGCGTCCGGGTCGCCGAGTATGTCCTGTGCGATCCGGTGCACCAGGTCGATGTCGAAGCCCTCCAGCTCCGCGCCCTCGGTGTTCGGATTGCGGTAGCCCCAGTGGTAGCTGTTCTGGTCGACGCCGACGATCAGCTTGCGCTTGGCGCCCGTACGGGACTTGATCGCGTCGATCGTCGGGCCGTCCGCGCCGGACGGCGACAGGGTCTGGTTCTGGGCGTCGGCGGCGGTGCAGTCCCCGGCCCGTGCCTGCACACCGTCGGCGACGGCCTGGCCGCCGCGCCCCGGAGCGTGCGGGGTCCGCTGGGTGCACGGCAGCAACAGGACGAACGCCAGCGCCAGCGCGCACAGCACCGCCATCGCGCCGACCCCGCCCCAGCCCCGCAGGGCGGCCCGTACACGCTTCGCGTACATCGACATGCCCCCTGTCACCGGTACTCCGACAGTCTGCGCCCGATACCGAACACCGCGCCGGCCGCGCCGAGCACCGCGAGCACGGCCGCGCCCACCGGCAGCCCGGTCATGGCGTCCCGTCCGTCACCGGCGGCCCGCTGGAACTCCGCCTGCTCGTGGTCGATGGCCCGGGCGAGAGCGCTGTCGACACCGTCGAAGCACTCGCCGGTGGCGCCCTTGGCGCCTATGACCTTGTCCAGCGCCTGCTGGTAGTTGCCGTCCTCGTCCTCGGTGCGGGCGGCTGCGTGGCGCTGCTTCCACACCGCCATGTTCCCCTCGGCCGCCTTCACAGGGGTACGGCCGCCCTGGTCGTCGGCGAGCTGATCGGCCAGGGTCAGGCCCTTGCCGAGGGTGGTCATGTCCTGGTCGAAGGCGTAGTAGTAGGTGTCGTACGGCTTGCCGTCGACCGTGATGGTCTCGGCGCCGCGCGCCACCAGGCTCAGGTTCTCGTTCCCACGCGCCTTCAAGGAGGCGATCCGGGCGTCGTGCAGGACGGTCAGTGAGCGGATGCCGTGGTCGTAGGAGCCGTTCAGCTCCGCTCGGGCCACCGCGTGCCCGACGACGAGCCACAGCAGGGCGACGGCGGTGGCGCCGGAGGCGGCGACCAGGCCGTGGTTGAGGACGCGGTTGGTGCGCCGGTACGTGCGCCGCTGGGCCCAGCCGAGCGCGGCCAGCGCGAGCACGCCGAGCGCGATCGCGATCCACGGATACGGAGTCGCGTCGCCGTAGTCGGCGTCCAGCCGCTGGTTCTCCTTGGTGTAGAGGTCCTCCGCCGCCGGGAGCATCTCCTTCTGCATCTTCTCGTTGGCGTAACGCAGATACGCGCCGCCGACCGGATACCCCTGCCGGTTGTAGGTCCGCGCCCGCTCGATCAGCCCCTTGTACTCGGGCAGCAGCGTGTTCAGCTTGCTGATCGTCACCTCGGAGGCGGAGCCCGGCTGGGCGTTCGCGGCGGCCGTGACGAGTCCGGCGGCGGCCGTACGGATGTCCTTCTCGTACCGGACGCGGGAGTCCGCGGTTTCCCGGCCGCCGGCCAGGAAACCGCTGGAGGCGGCCGTGTTGGCGTCCGCCAGCGACCGGTAGATGTCGGCCGCGCCCGAGCTGAGCGGCTGGCTGCGGTGCAGCACGTCGTCCGCGGCGGCCGCCCGGCCACTGGCCTGCCAGGCGGTGACCGCGCCGAACGCCACGACCAGCAGCGCCAGTACGGCGCCGATGATCCGCAGCCGGCCCGGCTCGGTGGTGGCCGCGGACCGCAGCCGGTCGACCCC
>NZ_CM002285.1:6388326-6405140 GCF_000497445.1 Streptomyces roseochromogenus subsp. oscitans DS 12.976
CGGGGCCCGCCGCTGGCGGTGCTGCGCTCTTCGGCGGGTGTGTCACTCGACCTCCCCCAGGGTCATCCGTTCGCCGCCAAGTATCGCCGCACGGACTGACATCCGCACCGGCCTTCGCTGGATCTTGATCGGATCGCAGCGTCCGCCGCTCATGAATACGCTCTGTGCAGGTGTTCGGTTCCCCCCGGGGCCGGTCACCCCTCCCAGTACCCCCGCGCCCGCTCCTGCGCCTGTGCCCCCGCCCCCAGCCGGTCCAGGCCCAGCAGGGCCGCGCCCAGGACCGGGCTCGCCGTCACCACGCGGACGTCGGCCTTCGGGGCGCGGGCGGTCAGGAGGTCGCGCACGGCGTCGTTCAGCAGGGCGTGGCCCGCCGTCAGGACGCTGCCGCCGAGCAGCACCGGTGTCTCCTCGTCGAGCAGGTCCAGGCGGGTCAGCGCCACCGTGGCCATCACCGTCACCTCCTCCGCGAGCCGGGCGACGATCGCGCGGGCCACCGTGTCGCCCCCGGTGGCCGTCGCGAACAGCACAGGCGTCAGCTCATGACGGCGGTCGTGGCCGACCTGCTCCAGGTGCAGTGCCTCGATGAGCGCGTACATCGTCGGCAGGCCGAAGTGGCCGGGGAGCGTGCGGGCGAGGGCCGTCGGCTCGCCCCGGCCGTCCTCCGCGCGGGCCGCGAACCACAGCGCCTCCTCGGCGAGGCCCCAACCGCCGCCCCAGTCACCGGAGATACGGCCGATCGCCGGAAAGCGCGCGGTACGGCCGTCGGGGCGCATGCCGACGCAGTTGATGCCCGCGCCGCACACCACGGCCACCCCGCGCGGCTCGGCGACGCCCGCCCGCAGGACCGCGAAGGTGTCGTTGCGGACCTCCACCGACGCGCCCCAGCCGCGCGCCTCGAGTGCCGTGGCCAACTGCTCCTCCTCGACCGGGAGATCGGCGTTGGCCAGGCAGGCCGAGACATGGGAGACGGTGGCGACGCCGGCGTCCGCGAAGGCGCGCGCGACCGGTTCGGCCAGCGCGTCCAGCGCCGCCGTCACCCCCACCGCGGGCGGGCGGAAGCCGCCGCCGCGGGCCGTGGCCAGCACCTCCCCGGCGGCGCTGACCAAGGCCACGTCGGTTTTGCTGTTTCCCGCGTCGATGGCAAGAACACTCCCGGATTCAGGTGCGGTCAGGCCCACGCGAGGTGCTCCCGGTTGTGTGCGATCAACTGGTCGGTGAGGGCGTCGGCGTACGCGTACTGGCCGATCAGCGGGTGGGCGAGCAGCGCGCGGAAGACGCGGTCCCGGCCGCCGCGCAGCGCCGCCTCCAGGGCCAGATCCTCGTACGCCGTCACGTTCGCGATCAGACCGGAGAACAGCGGGTCCGGCTCCGGTACCGGCAGCGGCGCCGGGCCGTTCGTGCCGACCGCCGCCTGGACCTCGATCACCGCGTCGTCCGGCAGGAAGGGCAGCGTGCCGCCGTTGTACGTGTTCACCACCTGGTACGGGCTTCCCCCTCCGCCCAGCAGCGCAGCCGCCAGGTCCACGGCCGCCTCCGAGTAGTAGGCGCCGCCCCGCCGGGCGAGCAGCGCCGGCTTCTCGGCCAGGGCCGGATCGCCGTACATCGCCAGCAACTCCCGCTCCATGGCGGCGACTTCGGCTGCCCGGGACGGCTTGCCGCGCAGCTCGCGTACGACCTCGTCGTGGGCGTAGTAGTAGCGCAGGTAGTAGGAGGGGACCACGCCGAGGCGGTCCAGGAGGGGGCGGGGCAGACGGAGGTCGGCGGCGATCGCGTCGCCGTGTTCGGCCAGCAGCTTGGGCAGGACGTTCTCGCCCTCCGGGCCGCCGAGGCGCACATCTGTTTCCCAGGTGAGATGGTTCAGGCCCACATGGGTCAGATGCACATCCGCCGGGGCCACGCCCAGCATGCCCGCGAACTTCCGCTGGAAGCCGATCGCCACGTTGCACAGCCCGACCGTCCGGTGCCCGGCCTGGAGCAGGGCGCGGGTGACGATGCCGACCGGGTTGGTGAAGTCGATGATCCACGCGCGCGGGTTGGCCCGGCGGACCCGTTCGGCGATGTCGAGAACGACCGGCACCGTGCGCAGCGCCTTGGCCAGGCCGCCCGCGCCGGTGGTCTCCTGGCCGACGCAGCCGCACTCCAGCGGCCAGGTCTCGTCCTGCTGCCGGGCCGCCTGGCCGCCGACGCGCAGCTGGAGCAGGACCGCGGCGGCGCCGTCGACGCCCGCGTCCAGGTCGGCGGTGGTGACGATGCGGCCCGGATGGCCCTGCTTGGCGAAGATCCGCCGGGCCAGGCCGCCCACCAGCTCCAGGCGCTCGGCGGCCGGGTCCACGAGGGCGAGTTCCTCGATGGGCAGGGTGTCCCTGAGGCGGGCGAATCCGTCGATGAGTTCGGGGGTGTAGGTCGAGCCTCCGCCGACCACGGTGAGTTTCATACGGGGTTAACCCTTCACTCCGGTGAGCGTGACGCCTTCCACGAACGCCTTCTGGGCGAAGAAGAACACGACGATCACGGGCGCCATGACCAGCACGGTCGCGGCCATCGTGAGATTCCAGTCGGTGTGGTGGGCGCCCTTGAAGGACTCCAGGCCATAGGACAGGGTCCAGGCGCCGGGGTTCTCGGACGCGTAGATCTGCGGGCCGAAGTAGTCGTTCCAGGCGTAGAAGAACTGGAAGAGGGCTACGGCGGCGATCCCGGGCCGGGCCATCGGCAGGATCACTTTCAGCAGCGTCCTGAGGTCCCCGCAGCCGTCGACCCGCGCCGCGTCCAGGTACTCGTTCGGGATCGTCATCAGGAACTGGCGCAGCAGGAAGATGGAGAACGCGTCCCCGAACGCCATCGGGATGATCAGCGGCCACAGTGTGCCGGACAGATCCAGCTGCTTCGCCCAGAACAGGTACATCGGGATGATGATCACCTGCGGCGGCAGCATCATCATCGAGATCACCAGCATGAGCGACAGATTGCGGCCCCGGAAGCGGAACTTGGCCAGCGCGTACGCCACGGGAATCGAGGAGACGACGGTGAGCACGGTGCCCAGGCCGGCGTAGAGCAGCGTGTTCTTCCACCAGGTCAGAAAGCCCGGCGTGTCGAAGACCTTCTTGTAGTTGCCCCACTGCCAGGTGTGCGGGATCAGATCGCGGCTGAGCGCCTGGGTGTCGCTCATCAGCGAGGTCAGGAACGCGAACACGAAGGGGAGGACGAAGAAGAGTGCGGCGGCGACCCCGAGGGAGTGGATGGCGATCCATTCGAACAAGGCCCTGCGCCGGGCGGTGCGCTCCGCCCCCGACACCTGGGGCGCCAGCTTGACCGGTTGGTCCAGTACTTGGGTCATGGTCAGTCACCTGCCTGGATGAGACCGCCCCGGCGCCGCATCAGGAACCCGGTGAACACCATCGACAGGGCGAACAGCACCAGGGCCACGACACAGGCCGAGCCGTAGTCGAAGCGCTGGAAGCCGAGGTTGTAGACGAGCTGGGGGAGCGTGAGCGTGGACTTGTCGGGGTAGCCGGGCTCGAACTGGGTGCCCGCGCCCTGGATCACGCCCGAGGCGACCTTCCCCGCGATCAGTGGCTGCGTGTAGTACTGCATCGTCTGGATGACACCGGTGACGACGGCGAACATCACGATCGGTGAGATGTTCGGCAGCGTGACGTACCGGAAGCGCTGCCACGCCGAGGCGCCGTCCAGCTCGGCCGCTTCGTACTGCTCCGTCGGTACGTCGAGCAGCGCGGCCATGAAGATGACCATCAGGTCGCCGATGCCCCACAGCGCGAGCAGGGTGAGCGCGGGCTTGGACCAGGCCGGGTCGTTGAACCAGCCCGGTGCCGGGATGCCGGCCTTTTCGAGGATCGAATTGACCGGCCCCGTACCGGGGTTGAGGAGAAAGGCGAAGGCCATGGTCGCAGCGACCGGCGGGGCGAGATACGGAAGATAGAACAGGGTGCGGAACACACCCGTGCCCGTCTTGATCTTGGTGATGAGAAGTCCGATACCGAGCCCGAAGACGACCCGCAGGGTCACCATCACCACGACAAGCCACAGCGTGTTGCGCAGGGCCGGCCAGAACAGCGGATAGTGCTCGAAGACGTAAGTCCAGTTCTTGCTGCCGCTCCATGTCGGCGGTTTGAAGCCGTCGTAGCGCATGAAGGAGAAATAGACCGTCGAGATCAGTGGATACGCGAAGAAGACCGCGAAACCGATCAGCCAGGGCGACATGAAGGCGAGGGTTCGAAGCGCCGACCTGCGGCGCTTGGACGCCAGAGTGACCGTGCTCATGGGCTGATTCGCCTACTTCGCCTGGGCGATGTCCGTGTCGATCTGGGCGGCCGCGTTCTTCAGGCCGGACTTCAGATCGGTGACCTTGCCGCTTTCGTAGTCATAGCCGAGCTGCTGGATCGTCACCAGGTACTGACCGCCGTTGACCGAGGCGGGAGAGGTGGTGGAGTCCGGGTCGGCGGCGATGTCGAGGAACGTCTTGAACCGGGGGTCGTACTTCAGTTTCGGCGATTTCAGCGCGGCCAGTGTCGAGGGCACGTTGTGGATGTCGTTGGCGAAGCCGACCACGGCGTCGGTGTCCGTGGTGACGTACTTGACGAACTCCCAGGCCGCGTTCTGCTTGTGGCTGCTCGCGGCGATGCCCGCGACGGTGCCAGTGATGTACCCCTTGCCGTACTGTGCGGTCTGGTCGTCGGGCACGGGCAGTGGGGCGACGCCGATCTCGAAATCCGGCTTGGCCTGCTCGGCCATCCCGAGCCGCCACTCGCCGTCGAGCTGCATGGCGACCTGGCCGGTGTGGAAGGGGTGCTTGGGACCCCATTCGTCACCGAGGGTCGCCCGGAACTTCTCCAGCTTCTGGAATCCGCCGAGTTCGACCACGAGCCGCTTCTGAAGGCTGAACCCCTTCTCGAACGCCGGGTCCTTGGCCAGGTTCGACTTGCCGTCCTTGCCGAAGTACGCCGGCGCGAACTGCGCGAAGTAGTGCTCGGTGGTGGTCTCCCAGCCGTGGTAGTCCGGCATGAACCCGAGCTGTTTGTACGAGTCCCCGTCGGGAACGGTGAGCTTCTTGGCGTCGGCCTCGAACTCGGACCAGGTCTTCGGCGGATTCGCGATGCCGGCCTTCTCGAACGCGGTCTTGTTGTAGTAGAGCCCGTAGGCGTCACCGAGCAGCGGCACCGTGCAGCGGTCGCCGTTGAACTGGGTGTACTCGTTCATGGTCTTCGGGAACGTGGCCTGCGGGTCGATGCCCGACTTCTTGAAGAAGGGGTTGAGGTCGACCAGTGCGCCGGAGGAGCAGAACTTGCCCACGTTGTTCGTGGTGAACGAGGAAATCACATCGGGTGCCTTGTCACCCCCCGACCGCAGCGCCTGATTGATCTTGTCGTCGGTCATGTTGCCGACGATGTTCACGTGGATGTTGGGGTGCGCCTTCTCGAAGCCGGCGACCAGTGACTTGACGGCCTGCACCTCGTTCGGCGCGCTCCAGGCGTGCCAGAAGTTGATCGTCGTGTCCTTGGAGGCGTCGTCCGTGGCACCGGAGCCGGACTGTCCGGTACAGGCGGTGGCGAGCAGGGCGAGGGAGGCGGTGAGGACAAAAGCCGCTTTTCGGGCAGCTGAGGGTATGACTTCGGGCATGGCGAGGTCTCCCAGGGGGCGGGGTCGGTGAAATCGGTGACGGAGGGGGCCCGCTCTAGCGCGAGGTGTCGAAGACCTCGTCGCGGGTGGTCACGAGCGCGGACTCCAACGCGCCGCGCAGGACGGGGTGTTCATGGACGTCCCCGACGAGCAGCCGGGGGCGGGCCGCGGCCAGCTCCTCCAGCTCGGCCTGGACGAGGCCGCGCAGCACCTCGCCGCCGGCCGTCAGCGCGGAGCCGCTGAGGACGACGAGTTCGGGGTCGAGGACGGAGACGAGCGAGGCGAGACCGGTGGCCAGCCGGGTCGCATAGGTCCGCAGCAGCTCCCGGTAGGGACCGGAGGCGTGATCGGCGCCCCGGGCCACGAGTTCGGCGGCGACCTCGGTGTACGGCCCCGAGGGGAGGTCGGGGATGCCGAGTTCACGGGCCAGCTTCGGTACGGCCTGGGAGCCGGCCAGCTCCTGGTAGCCACCGCTGTTGGCCTTGGTCACCTGGCGCACCAGGGGCGTGCCCGGCACCGGCAGGAAGCCGACCTCGCCGGCGCCGCCGGTCCAGCCCCGGTGCAGCCGGCCGCCGAGGACGAGGGCGGCGCCGAGCCCCTCCTGGCTCCACAGCAGGACGAAGTCCCCGTGACCCTTGGCCGCCCCGAGCCGCTGTTCGGCGAGGGCGACGAGGTTGACGTCGTTCTCGTACTCCACCGGCATCGGCAGCGCGGCGGCGAGTTCGTCCAGCAGGGTGGGGGAGTGCCAGCCCGGCAGGTGGGAGGCGTAGCGCAGCCGGCCGGTGTTGGGGTCGAAGGCGCCCGGGGTGCCGATGACGAGCCGATGCACATCGGATCGCGCGAGCCCGGCCGCCTTCACGGCCCCGTCGAGTGCGTCGCTGACCTGCCGGACGACGGGCTGCGCGGGACGCCGCCCCGGGGTGGGCAGCTCATACTCGCCCACGGTCCGGCCGGTGATGTCGGCGACGGCGGCGCGGATGCGGTGGGGGGCGACGTCGAGCCCGGCGGCGTACGCGGCGGTGGGGTTGACCGCGTACAGCTGGGCGCTGGGGCCCGGCCGGCCCTCGCTGGTGCCGGTGACCCGGACCAGGCCGGCCGCCTCCAGGCGGGCCAGCAGCTGGGAGGCGGTGGGCTTGGACAGGCCGGTGAGCTTGCCGATCCGGGTGCGCGACAGCGGCCCGTGCTCCAGCAGGAGGTCCAGGGCGGCGCGGTCGTTCATGGCGCGCAGCACACGCGGGGTGCCCGGCGTACCGGCGGTTCCTGCCATGGCGTCGACACCTGCCTTTCCAGCCGCCCAGCTTCCCAGTGACCTGGCCGGACGTCCAGTCTTGATCACCGGTCGCCGGTCGCGTAGATCACTGTTAGGAAGGTTTCCTATTCGGGTGGGAGGAACGTAAGCCCAGGACGAAGGGGGCGTCAATAGACGGCGGGCCCTAGGAGACGGAGTCGTTATCTCGGGGGCGGGCCGCGCGGCCGGTCAGTCGGTGACGAACGGGGCCGTGTCGAGGGTGGGGTACGGCGCCGGGAGGGCGAGGGGGGCGCCGAGGGCGACTTCGGTGTCGTTGGCGTAGTACGCCTCGGTGGGGTCGTCGCCGGGCAGGATCGGGTTCGTGTAGCAGTGGGCCGTCTTGGAGCGGCGGTTGATCAGGACGTAGACGGGGATGCCCGCAGCGGCGTAGGTGCGGAACTTGGGGCCGGTGTCGGTCTCGTGGTTGGTGGAGGTGACCTCGCCCACCAGTCCGAGCAGGTCGCTGGGGTACCAGCCCGGATGCGTGGCGAAATGAGACTCGTCCGCGCTGGTCATCTTGCGATGGTTCACGTGGAGGTCAGGGATGAGCAGTGCTGTCGTGGTACCGGTGCCGTCGGTGAACCGGTATCCGTTGCCCGTGCCGGCGTGCGGGACCGCCGCCGAGCGGAACTGGAGGGACAGGCTCATGACTGCCTCACTGTGCCTGTGATCGGGCGGTGACTGCGGTACGTGGGCCCGGCCCTCGATGAACTCGGGCCGTACGGGCATGGGCGAGATCGCCTCGTACGCCGCGAGGAGCCGGACGGGCTCCATGCGTGCCATGAGGTCCGGCTCGACAGGACGGTCGGTGTTCACGGGCAGAACGATGTGGCACTCCGTGCTCACTTGGTGCCGGAATGCCCCACCTGTTCACTCGAACGAGTGTGCTGAACCGTTCCGCTCGCTACTTGACCGGAGGCTCCGGCTGCTGCGGAGCGATCGGCGTCGTCGCCTTCGCCTGCGCGGAGTCCGCGTTGGAGAAGACCGAGGGTGCCGCGACCGTGGCCGCCGGGTCGGGGGTGTCCGTCGCGTCCTCCGCCGCCGTCGTGCCGCCCACGATGCGGATGTGCGCCGCGTCGAACGCCCGCTTGATGCGCCAGCGCAGCTCCCGCTCGACCGTCAGCGCCTTGCCCGGCATCGTCTTGGCCGAGACCCGTACCACCATGGAGTCGATCAGGACCGAGTCCAGGCCGAGCACCTCGACCGGGCCCCACAGCAGCTCGTTCCAGGGCTCTTCCTTGCTCATGTGCCCGGCGACCACGTCCAGCGTCTCCTTGACCTTGTCCAGGTCCTCGGCGGCGCGGACCGTGACGTCGACACCCGCCGTCGCCCAGCCTTGCGAGAGGTTGCCGATCCGCTTGATCTCGCCGTTGCGGACGTACCAGATCTCGCCGTCCGAGCCGCGCAGCTTGGTCACGCGCAGCCCGACCTCGATCACCTCACCGGTGGCCACCCCCGCGTCGATCACGTCACCGACGCCGTACTGGTCCTCCAGGATCATGAACACACCGGAGAGGAAGTCCGTGACCAGGTTCCGGGCGCCGAAACCGATCGCCACACCCGCGACACCGGCGGACGCCAGCAGCGGCGCCAGGTTGATCTTGAAGGTGGACAGCACCATCAGCGCAGCCGTACCGAGGATCAGGAAGCTCGCCACCGAGCGCAGCACCGAGCCGATCGCCTGCGAGCGCTGCCGCCGCCGCTCGGCGTTGACCAGCAGCCCGCCCAGCGCCGTGCCGTTCACGGCCTCCGCGGTGCGGCCCATCCGGTCTATCAGCTTGGTGATCGCCCGCCGCACCACCGCGCGCAGCGCCACCGCGATCACGATGATCAGAAGGATCTGCAGGCCCATCGCGAGCCATGTCGACCAGTTCTGCTCGACCCAGCTCGCCGCGTTCGTGGCGCTCTGCTGGGCGTCCTGGAACGACGGCACGGCTGGTGTCGTCCCCGACGGGGTAGGAGAGGGGGTCGGCGACGCACCGGCGGCCAGTAGGACGGCGGGCAAGGACGACACGGCAGGTACCTCCCAGGTGCTGCAACGTCCGTACCGGCGGGGCGGTCAAGGTCTTCAAGGCCACGAGAAGGTCACCGGGCGGACATGACCACCACACTAACGGGGCATTGTGTGTGTCCCGCGCGGATCCGCCAAGGAGGGGCGCAGGAGAGACGGGGCTCACCCTGGCTTGAACAGGCCGCGATCCGGGGGATGAATCGGATGTGGTCGAAAACACTCCCAGCCCGTTACCGGGACATGGTGGCGCTTCCACCAGGCATGAGGGGAGACTGACTGCAGATCGTCCCGGCGCGAGCCACGCGCCGCCGACGCCCAAGGAGGCACCCGTGCCGCATGTCCTGGTTCTCAACGCGTCGTACGAGCCGCTCGGCGTCGTACCGCTCCGCCGCGCGCTCATCCTCGTCCTGGAGAACAAGGCTGTCTCCCTCGAGGAATCCGGCGCCTTTATGCACAGCGCAACCGTCACAGTCCCCGCACCCAGCGTGGTCCGGCTCAAGCGATTCGTCCGGGTTCCCTATCGGGGGCCCGTTCCTCTCACCCGCCGCGCGCTCTTCGCCCGCGACGGGGGCCGGTGCATGTACTGCGGTGGCGTCGCAACCAGCGTCGACCACGTCATCCCGCGCAGCCGCGGGGGCAAGCACGTCTGGGACAACGTGGTGGCCTCCTGCCGCCGCTGCAACCACGTGAAGGCCGACCGTCACCTCGTCGAGCTGGGGTGGCGGCTGCGGCACAAACCGGCTCCACCCACGGGGCTGGCCTGGCGCATCATCGGCACCGGGCATAGGGATCCGCGCTGGCTGCCCTACTTGCAGCCGTACGGCGCGGATGACGCTCTGGCTCGGATCGACGGCATCTCCGCCTAGATCCGGGCCCGTGTTGTTTTGCGCCTGATGGGGGCGTGGTGGTTGTGGTGCGGCGGCGGCCGCGGTCGGTCGTGGCCGCTCGCTCCCGCGCGGCGGAGCCGCATGTCGGCACAGCCCCGCGCCCCTTTGGGCTCGCCTGGATTCGCCTGGGTTCGCTGCCTCTCCCGGCGTGCGCGGAGTACGGCCTGCAGAGCCGGGGCGATGGGTCAGGGGTTCTCTCTGCCGGGCACGCTCCGGAGCCGGATCAGGGCCGCCTCTTTCACCGGATCACGACCGCCTCTTTCAGGTGCTGCGGAAACGGGCGCGAGTGCGGGCGCCGTCTCGGGGTAGGCCTGCCGTAACCCGTTCAAAGCCGCATCATCCGACCGGCTCGTTCGACCGACCCGAAGGAGACCCCTCGTGGCCGCCCCCACTCGACTCTCGATCCCGGCCCAGTGGAAACCCGAGGCGGACCCGTCCGCCGCGACCGACGACGCGTCTCTGTGCGTCTTCAGCGCCGAGAGCGCCTGCGCCCAGGCCCCACTGACCAGCGAGCCGCCCCTGCCCGACGCCGAGCCCCTGACCAGCGAGCCGCCGCTCGCCGACGCCACCCCGCTGACCAGCGAGTCCGACGCCTTCGGTATGGGGTTGTAGATGACCTCGGGGTTCGAGGACGCGGGGGACTCCGCGGGCTCCGGTGACTTCGGGGACGCGGATCTCGCCCGGCTCGCCGAGCTGCACGGCGTCGCCACCTCCTACAGCCCCGCCCCGGGCCGTACGGTCGCCGTTCCCGCCTCCGCCGTGGTGGCCGCCCTGGCCGCCCTCGGCGTCGACGCGGGCGCCCCGGACGCCGTACGCACCGCGCTCGCCGCACGGGAACGCGAGCTGCGCGAGCGCCTGCTGCCCCCGACCGTCGTGCACTGGGCCGGCGACCCGCAGGGCCCCGCCGCCCTGGCCGCACTGCCGCCCGGCACCCGACTGCGCGTCGAGACCGAGGACGGGGAGGAGCGGGAAGCGGCCGAGGGGCTGCCACTCGGGGTGCACCGGGTGACCGCGGTCGCACCCGACGGACGTACCGGACACGCCCACCTCGTCGTCGCCCCCGACCGGCTGCCCGCCCCGCCCGGCCGTTCCTACGGCCTGCTCGTCCAGCTGTACTCCCTGCTCTCGCGCCGCTCCTGGGGCATGGGCGACCTCGCTGACCTCGCCGAGCTGGCCGGCTGGGCCGCACGCACCGCCGGCGCCGGATTCGTCCAGGTCAACCCGCTGCACGCGGCCGTACCCGGCGCCCCCACCGACCCCTCCCCGTACCGCCCGTCCTCCCGCCGCTTCCCCGACCCCGTCCACCTGCGGATCGAGGCCGTCCCCGAGTTCGCGTACGTCGCGGACCGCGAGCGGCTGAGCGCCCTGCTGGAGCGGGCCGAGCGGCTGCGTGCCACCGTCCTGGACAAGGGCGCCCTCATCGACCGGGACGCGGTGTGGGAGCTGAAGCGCGAGGTCCTGGAGCTGGTGCTGGCCGTCCCCCTCGCCCCCGGCCGCCAGGCCGCCTACGACGACTTCCGCGCCGCCCACGGCGAGGCCCTCGACGACCACGCCACCTGGTACGCCCTCGCCGAGACCCACGGATCCGACTGGCACCGCTGGCCCGACGAGCTGCGCGACCCCCGCTCGGCCGCCACCGTCCGCGCCCGCACCGACCTCGCCGACCGGGTCGCGTTCCACACCCGCCTCGCCTGGCTCACCGACGCCCAGCTCCGCGCCGCCCAGCGGGTCGCGTCGGAGGCCGGCATGGCGGTCGGGATCGTGCACGACCTCGCCGTCGGCGTGCACCCCGCCGGCGCCGACGCCTGGGCCCAGCAGGAAGTGTTCGCCGCCGGCACCTCCGTCGGCGCCCCGCCCGACGCCTTCAACGCCCGCGGCCAGGACTGGGGCCTGCCGCCCTGGCGCCCCGACCGGCTCGCCGCCACCGGCCACGCCCCCTACCGCGACCTGCTGCGCGCCCTCTTCCGCTACGCCGGTGCCCTGCGCATCGACCACGTCATGGGCCTGTTCCGGCTGTGGTGGGTCCCCCAGGGCAGCCCGCCCACCGAGGGCACGTACGTCCGTTACGACGCCGAGGCCATGCTCGCCATCCTCGCCCTGGAGGCGACCCGCGCCGGGGCCGTCGTCATCGGCGAGGACCTGGGCACCGTAGAGCCCGGTGTGCGCGAGACGCTGCAGCGGCGCGGGGTGCTCGGCACCTCCGTCCTGTGGTTCGAACGCGACTGGGAGGGCGACGGGCGCCCGCTGCCGCCCGACCGCTGGCGCGCCGACTGCCTGGCCACCGCCACCACCCACGACCTGCCGCCCACCGCCGCGCGGCTCACCGGCGACCACGTCGACCTGCGCGACCGCCTCGGCCTGCTCACCCGCCCGGCGGCCGAGGAACGCGCCGAAGCCGTCGCCGACACCGCCGAGTGGCTCGCCCTGCTGGGCAGCCTCGGCCTGGTGGACCGCACCGCCGCCGGGCCGCCCGGCACGGACGAGGAGGAGGAGATCCGCGCCGTCCACCGCTTCCTGCTGCGTACCCCGGCCCGGCTGATCGGTGTCTGGCTCCCGGACGGCGTCGGCGACCGCCGCCCGCAGAACCTTCCGGGGACCTGGGACCAGTACCCCAACTGGCGGCTGCCGATCGCCGACCGCGAGGGCCGGCCGGTGCCACTGGAGGAATTGACGGACGTGCCCCGACTGAGGGCACTACTCGCCGTATTCGAACAGGTCGGGGGCGTATCCGCCGCCGCTAGGGGACCCCGGGCGCGCGAGCTTCCGGATGGTTCGCTAACTTGAGATCGTGGACAAGAAGAACGCCCTGCGCGCCGGCGCCCTGGCCGCCGGTACGACGCTGATGATGCTGCTCATGTCGTCCCCCGCGCTCGCGCTGACCCGCGACGACGGTGACGACCCCGGCCCCGGCCTGAGCGTCATCCAGACGCTGGGGCTCTACGTGTTGCTCCCGCTCGTCCTGTTCGCGGTCATCGCCGGTCTGGTGATGGTGCTGGACAAGTCCAAGATCAGGACCATCAAGCCCTCGTCCCGCACCGACGCGAAGTCCGAGACGGGCGCCAAGGCCTGACCGGGCCCCGGGTTCTTCCGCCGGGGGCGCCACCTTCCCCCTGGTACGCGCACGCAGCCGTACCCGGGTCGGGCGGCGCCCTCGGCGTTTTGTTTCTCGGCTCAGCTCGGCTTGTGCCGTGCCACTCGTCCACCCGGCCGGTGCCCCGACAGAGGCTTGTCGTCGCCGGATACGGGGCTCTGCGGAGCGCCACACATCAGCCGAACTGCCAGTCAGCCACCGGCGACCTCGCGGTGTCCCGCGCGCACGATCTCCCCGGCCTCGCTGTCCTCGTCCCCGGCCCGTACGAACGCCTTCTGCAGGTCCTCGAAGAACTCGGGCAGGCGGGAAGGCGCGACGGTGGCAACGGCTTGCACGGGCTCACGCCAGCGCGATTTCCGTTATTCGCCGGCCAGTGGGAGTGGCGGGAATGTGTGGTCCTGCCACAGCTGCCGGGAGGTCTCCTCCGGGTACGCGGTGACGGCTGGTCGCGTATCGAAGAGCTGTACGAGGCGCCGCTCGATGTCGTAGGCGGGCCAGCCGGGATCGCCGTCGGCGGCGAACGCCGTCCACGCGGTGCGGATCCGCGCGGAGAGCGCCTCTGCCTCCGGGGAAGGATGTTCGCCGATCAGCAGGGCGGGCTGCCCGCTGCTCAGGTTGCCGAATACGAGCGGTACGTCGAGGCCGTGGCAGGCGCCGAGCGCACCGCCCATGCCCGGAGCGGGCCAGGTCAGCTCATAGACGTGGGTCCGCCCGCCGGCGGCGGTGTGCGCCTGTGCGAGTCGGAGGGTCGGCATGCGGAACAGCCAGTCGGCGTTGACCAGTTCATACAGTTCTTCCGGGCTCGCGGCCGGGAAGCCCTCGCGGTACCGCCGTGCGCCGTCGGGGCCCGGGGCGAGGGTGTGCAGGGCTGTCTCGGTCTGCTCCCGCGTCACCTGACCGAGCACGCCGTCGATCAGGCTGAACAGCCGGTGCTCGTCACGGGTGTGACCGACGAGGAGCTCGATGTCCCGGCCGGCGCCATCGGCCAGCGCCTGCCAGGGGGTGGCCGACAGAACATCGCCGTCGACGACGGGCGCGAACGGGATGGGCCGGTGCGTGATCTGTCCCCAGCGGTCCTTCCACTGGCCGATCTTGACGGAGATCGCCTCAGCCACGGAGGGCAGCCGGGACGGGGCCACCGTGGACAAGTCGGCCACCGTGGGCCGCATCCCCAGTTCGGTGGCGCAGGCGGCGGCGATGTCGGCGGCCAACTCGGGAGAGAAGAACGTGCCCGGCACGCTTTGCGCGACGGCCCGGCGGAAAAGCCCCGCTGCCCGCGGCATGGCCAGCAGCGCGGCGACCGATCCGCCGCCCGCCGACTGGCCGAAGACCGTGACCCGGTCCGGGTCACCACCGAACGCCCGGATGTTGTCGTGCACCCACTGCAGAGCGGCGACCTGGTCGAGCAGGCCCCGGTTGGCAGGCGCACCTTCGATCTGCGCGAAACCCTCGATGCCGAGCCGGTAGTTGAGTGTCACCACGACGACGCCGCTTCCGGCCAGGCGACCGCCGTCGAACTCCGGGAGGCTGGAGGCGCCGATCACATAGGCTCCACCAGGGATCCATACCATCACGGGCAGACCCGCTCCGGTGGACGGCTCGGGCGTCCAGACGTTGACCGTCAACCAGCCATCACCCGTCTCCCGTGCCAGCGCGTCCATGCCGAACACGCTGGACTGCGGGGGCGGCGGGCCGTACGACAGCGCTGCCCGCACACCGTCCCAGCCGCGTACCGGCTGCGGCGCGGCGAAACGGAGCGCACCGACCGGCGACTCGGCGAACGGGATGCCGCGGAAGACCGCCAGACCCGCCTCACGGCTGCCGCGCAGGACTCCGGCCGCCGTACGGACTTCGGGTTCGGGCTTGTGCTCGGACGGCGTGGATGCGGTGACGCTCACTACTGCTTCCTCTCCGCAAGGCCGAGCGCGGCCCGGCTCTGCGGATACTTCCACCGCACACAGGACGAAGGCGAGCGGTTTATAGAGGGCCGGACCGAGACGCCACCGAGTCCGGTGAGCGCGAGCTGTGCGACTCAGGGATTCGGTGCCGTCAGGTAGCGCTGTACGGTCGGGCCGAGCCACGCCAGGAGTTCCTCGTGGGTGAGTTCGCGGGTCGGCGGCAGGCGCAGCACATAGCGGGTCAGGGCCAGCCCGAGCAGCTGCGCGGCGCACAACGCGGCCCGGGCCGGGACCTGTTCGGGGTCGGGGCAGACCTGCCGGGCCATGGGCAGCAGCTGGTCCCGGAAGATGCCCTGCATCCGCTCGGCCCCGGCCTCGTTGGTGACGCCGACCCGGAGGACGGCCGTCAGCTCCTCGTTCTCCTCCCACAGGTTGAGGAAGTGGCCCACCAGCGCCCGCCCCACCTCCTCCCGTGCCATCCGCGTCAGGTCGGGCATCCGCAGATCCAGCGCGACAGCCGCCGCGAACAGCGCCTCCTTGCTGCCGAAGTAGCGCATCACCATCGACGGGTCGATGCGCGCGTCCTTGGCGATCGCCCGGATGGTGGCTCGGTCGTAGCCGTCGGCGGCGAACCGCTCGCGGGCGGCGTCGAGGATGGCGGTACGGGTGGCGTCGGAGCGGCGTGCCTGGGTGGGCTTGGTGCTGCCAGTCATGCCAACGAGCGTAGGCCAACATCTGTGGGCCAACAAGTGTTGACGCCGGTCGGCGCCCGGTTCTACCGTTGTCAACAAGCGTTGGCCAACATGTGTTGGCCAGCAAGCGTTGACCAACGGGCGTTGGCACCCAGGAGGCCCCCATGAACGGCACCAACGGCACCAACCGCAACGGCGCCGATGGCACCAACGGCACCAAGGGAAACATCATCGTCGTAGGCTCCGGCCCCACCGGCCTTCTGCTCGCCGGTGACCTCGCCGCCGTCGGCATCCCGGTCACCGTCCTCGAAAAGCGCCCCCACAAGATCAGTAACCTCTCCCGCGCCTTCGTCCTGCACGCCCGCACCCTCGAACAACTCGACGCGCGCGGCCTCGCCGACGACCTCGAAGAGTCCGGCCAACCCCTGGACCGCCTCCGCCTCTTCGGTCGCCTCTCCGTCGACCTCTCCGCGCTCCCCTCCCGGTTCCACCACCTCCTCGTCCTCCCGCAGTACGAGGTCGAGAAGGTCCTGGAGCGGCGCGCGGCCGAGGCGGGCGCCGACTTCCGGTACGAGACCGAGGTGGCTGGGCTGACACAGGACGCGGACGGGGTGACCGTCGAGGCGCGCGGGCCCGGGGGGCGTACGGAGAGCCTGCGGGCGGCGTACGTCGTCGGTGCCGACGGCATGCGCAGTGCCGTACGGGACGCGATCGGGCTGCCCTTCCCGGGCAAGTCGGTCATCCGGTCCGTGGTCCTCGCCGACGTCAGGCTCGCCGAGAAGCCGCCGACCCTGCTCACCGTGGACGCCGTCGGCGACGCCTTTGCCTTCCTCGCGCCGTTCGGCGACGGCTACTACCGGGTGATCGGCTGGCACCGCGGCCGTAACGTCCCCGACGCCGCGCCGCTGGACCTTGCCGAGGTCAAGGAGATCACCCGCCTCGCCCTCGGCCGGGACTTCGGGATGCACGACGCCCGCTGGATGTCCCGCTTCCACAGCGACGAACGGCAGGCGCCCGCCTACCGGGTCGGGCGGGTCTTCCTGGCCGGCGACGCCGCGCACGTGCACACCCCGGCCGGCGGTCAGGGCATGAACACCGGGCTCCAGGACGCGGCCAACCTGAGCTGGAAGCTGGCGGCGGTCGCCGCCGGCCACGCCGACCGCGCGCTCCTCGACACCTACCAGGCCGAGCGGCACCCCGTGGGTCGGGCGGTGCTGCGCAGCAGCGGCGGGATCGTCCGCCTCGCCATGGCCAGGCGCCCCTGGACCCTCGCGGCGCGCGCCGCGCTCACCGCGTTCCTGAACGCCGTCGGC